>DASTEX010000155.1:0-11016 GCA_035709185.1 Gemmatimonadales bacterium | reverse complement strand
GCTGGACGCGGATGTGAACCAGTTGCTGGAGCGGCGACGCTGGCTCCTCTCGCGCCGGCAGGCCTCGGCCAGAGCCGCGCCGTGACCGGTCCAGGTTCGGACCGGGAGGCCCGCGCCGGCTGGGCCTTCACCGCGCCGGCGCTGTTCCTGATCGGGGTGTTCTTCGTGATCCCCGCGCTCGGCGCCCTGGTGCTGAGCTTCACCGACTTCGACATCTATTCGCTGGGAGAATTCCGGAATACCCGGTTCGTGGGGCTCAAGAATTACCGCGACCTGCTCGAGAACCCCACCTTCTGGATCTCGCTCCGCAATACCGGGGTCTTCGTCCTGCTGGGCGTTCCGCTGTCCATCGGGGTATCGTTAGGCGCAGCCCTCCTCCTCAACGCCCGGCTGGGCCGCTGGGGCGGGCTCTTCCGGACCGCGTGGTTCACGCCCTACGTCACCACCCTGGTCGCGGTCGCGATCGTGTGGCGCTACCTCTATCATCCGCGGTACGGCTGGATCAACGCGGTGCTCGACCGGCTGGGGATGACCCCGGTGGACTGGCTGGGTGATCCCTTCCCCGCCATGATGGCGATCGTAGTGCTCTCGGTGTGGAAGGGTTTCGGCTACACCATGCTGGTGTTCCTCGCGGGCCTCCAGAGCATTCCCGAGGAGCTCTACGAGGCGGCGCGGCTCGACGGCGCCGGTGTCTGGCGCCAGTTCCGCCATATCACGCTGCCGCAGCTCCGGCCCACCTTCCTCTTTGTGGCGATCATCACCTTCATTGGCTATTGCCAGGTCTTTGCCGAACCGTACGTGATGACCCAGGGCGGTCCGCTCAAGGCCACCACCAGCATCGTGCTCTTCATGTACGAGGAAGGCTTCCGCTGGTGGCGGATCGGGCCCGCCGCCGCCATTGCCATGGTGCTCTTCCTGATCATGCTGGCCGCAACCGCGGTCCAGCTCCGGTTCCGCCGGGAGGACACGTGAGATTCCGTCCCGGCATAGCCCTCGGCCTGGTGCTGGGGACGGTCTTTGCCCTGGGGCCCCTGGTATGGATGGTCTCCGCCTCGTTCATGGCGCCGGGCGAGGCCAGCAGCTCGCCGCCGCCGCTGCTGCCGGATCAGCCCGGGCTGGGACAGTACCGCACCCTGATCGACCGGCTGGCGCTGGGACGGTTCTTCTTCAACAGCCTGGTCACGGCGACCATCGCCACGCTGCTGTCGCTCCTGATCAATTCGATGGCCGCCTACGCTTTCGCCAAGCTCCGGTTTGCCGGCCGAGACAAAGTCTTCAGCGGGCTGGCCGGCCTGCTGGTGGTGCCCTCGCAGGTCGGGATGCTGCCGCTCTTTCTCATGCTGCGCGAGCTGGGCGTCACCAACACCTACCTGGGCGTGATCATCCCGTGGATGGCGAGCGTGCTGGGCATCTTCATGGTGCGGCAGTACGCGCTGTCGATACCGGACGATCTGCTCGATGCCGCCCGGCTGGATGGCGCCAGCGAGCTTCAGATCTTCCGCCGAATCGTCCTCCCGGTCATCGCTCCCATCCTGGTGACGCTCGCGATCTACACTTTTCTCGGATCCTGGAACGACTTCCTCTGGCCGCTGATCGTCCTGAGCGATGATCGCTGGTATACCCTGCCGGTGGCGATGGCCGGGCTGTCCGGTGAATACGTGCTCGATGTGGAGCTGATGATGGCGGGCGCCGTGGTCACGGTGCTCCCGGTAGTGCTGGTCTTCCTGGCGCTCCAGCGCCACTACATCCAGGGGATCATGGTGGGGAGCGTGAAGGGATGATGCTCCTGCTGGCCGCGGCCGCGCTCCTGGCCCAGGGCGACACGGGACAGACCAGGCTGCTCGACCGCTTCGAGGACGTGACCCCCTGGTCGGCCCATCCGGCCGACGGGGTGTCGCTCAGGCTCTCCGGCGACTCCGGCTACCGGGGCCGGGCACTGCGGATGGACTTCTCCTTTGCCGGGGGGGCAGGGTACGCCATTGCCCGGCGCCGGCTGCCGATCAACCTGCCGGCCAACTACGCGTTCACCTTCTGGATCAGGGGCCAGGCGCCGCCTAACACACTCGAGTTCAAGCTGGTGGACAGCACCGGAGAGAACGTCTGGTGGTACACCGAGCGGGACCGGCACTTCAGCGGGGAGTGGCAGCGCGTGACCATCCGCAAGCGCCAGATCGCGTTTGCCTGGGGCCCGGCCGGCGGCGGCGAGCTCGAGCGCATGGCTTCGCTGGAAATCGTGATCACGGCCGGGCGCGGAGGCGGTGCCGGGTCCGTCTGGGTGGATGAGCTCGCGTTGGCCGAGCGGCCGGAACCTCGACCCTATGCGAGAACGCCGGCAGCCCGTTCGACCGTCGCGGTTCCGGGTCATCCGGCTCGCCGGGCGGTCGACGGCGACACTGCCACGGCCTGGCGCAGTGCCGGAGCGGGCTCGCTCGACATCGATTTCGGCGAGCGCCGCGAATTCGGGGGCGTCACGCTGGTCTGGGAGGCTCGGCGGGGAGCACGGGACTACCGGCTGCTGACCTCCGAGGACGGCCGCTCGTGGGAGCCGCTCAGACAGGTCAGCGGGAGCAACGGGGGCCGGGATCATCTGTTCCTGCCCGACGGCGAAGCGCGCTTTCTCCGGATCCTTCCCCAGCGTTCTCTCGGCAATCAAGGCTACGGCCTGGCCGAAGTCCTGATCCGCCCGCTCGAATTCGGAGCGTCGCCCAACGCCTTCTTCACGGCCATCGCGGCCGAATCACCGCCCGGGACCTTTCCCCGCTACTTCCTCGACGAACGGGCCTGGTGGACCGTGGTCGGCGCGCCCGGTGCCCGGGAAGAAGCCCTGTTCAACGAGGACGGCGCAGTCGACGCCGGACCGGGCGCGTTCTCGGTCGAGCCCTTTCTCTGGACCGACTCGCTAATCACGTGGCGCAACTCCCGGCGCCGGCTGTGGCTGGAGCAGGGAGAGCTTCCCATCCCCACCACGGCCTGGGTTGCCGGTGATCTGGAACTCGCCGTCACCGGATTCGCGGCCGGCACCGCGGAGCAGTCCTCGGCGGTGATCCGCTACCGGGTCCACAACCGGGGACAGCGGCGCCTGCGCCCCACGCTGTATCTCGCGGTACGTCCGTTCCAGGTGAATCCGCCCTGGCAGTTCCTCGGCGTGCCCGGCGGCACCGCCCGGCTCGACTCCATTCGCTGGACCGGAACCGAGCTCCGCATCAACGGCGACCGGCGAGTGATCCCGCTGGTGGCTCCGGCGAGCGTCGGGGTGGCGTCGTTCGCGGGCGGCGAGATCACCGAGCACCTGGCGAGGCGCCGGCTGCCAGCGGGGACCGCGGCCAGCGACGCGATGGGGGCAGCCTCGGCGGGAATGGCCTGGCCGCTCGCGCTCGCGGGTGGAGATTCGGCCGAAGTCGCGATCGAGATTCCTCTGCAACCCGGTACCGGGTCGTCGCTCCCGTCAGCGACTCTCCCGTCCGCAGTAACCGCGTTCGAGGCTGCCGTGCGGGAGTGGCGCAGCCTGGTCGCTGGCGCGTTCATCACCCTCCCGGGCGAGGCGCAGGACATCGCCCGCACCATCAGGAGCACCATCGGCTGGATCCTGGTGAATCGGGACGGCCCCGCCATTCAGCCGGGCTCCCGCTCGTACGAGCGGGCCTGGATCCGGGACGGCTCGCTCACCTCCGCGGCGCTGCTCCGGCTGGGCCGGCCCGAGCCGGTGCGCGACTTCATCGAGTGGTATCAGCGGTTCCAGTATCCCGACGGCAAGGTGCCGTGTTGCGTGGATTACCGCGGGGCCGATCCGGTGCCTGAGCACGACAGTCACGGGGAGTTCATCTACCTGGTGATGGAGTACTGGCGCCACACCGGCGATCGCGGGCTGCTCGAGTGGATGTGGCCCCGGGTGAATGGCGCCGTGGGCTACATCGACTCGCTCCGGCAGACGCGCCGGACCGCCGAGTATCAGTCGGGAGACCAGCGAATCTTCTTCGGGCTGCTGCCGCCGTCCATCAGTCACGAGGGCTACTCGGCCAAGCCGATGCACTCGTACTGGGACGATTTCTTTGCCCTGCGGGGACTCAAGGACGCGGCGGCGATGGCCGGAGTACTGGGCCGCCCGGACGATGCCCGGCGCATCGCCGCGATTCGGGACGAGTTCCAGCGCGACCTCTACGCCTCGCTCGATGCGGCGATGAAGCATCACGGGATTCGGCACATCCCCGGCGCGGCGGACCTGGGAGACTTCGATCCCACGTCCACCACCATTGCGCTGAATCCCGGCGGAGAACAGGACAACCTGCCACAGCAGGCGCTGCAGCACACCTTCGATCGCTACTGGACCGAAGTACAGTCGCGGCGGGACAGCGTGCTGCAATGGGAGGCCTACACCCCGTACGAGCTGCGGTCGGTGGGCGCCATGATCCGCCTGGGCCGGAAAGACCGGGCCCTCTCGCTGCTCCGGATGTTCCTGGGTGATCGCGAGCCGAGGGAATGGAATCAGTGGCCCGAGGTGGTCTGGCGCGACCGGCGGGAACCGAAGTTCATCGGCGATTCGCCGCACACCTGGGTCGGATCCGACTTCCTGCGTTCGGTGCTGGATCTCTTCGTTTACGAGAACGAGGCCGACAGCTCGCTGATCCTCGGCGCCGGCATTCCGGATGAATGGCTGGGCGATGACGGACTGCGGGTCGAGCGGATCCACACCTGGTGGGGGCCGGTAAGCTACCGGGCCCGGCTGGCCGGGAACACGGTGCACTTCCGGATCGAAGCGGGAACCCGGATCCCCCCGGGCGGATTGGTGGTGAAGCCGCCCGGTTCGGCGGCGGTGAAGTCGGTCACCCTGAACGGAAGCATCCTGCAACCGGTGCGCGGGGGGGACGTGGTGGTGCGACAACTGCCGGCCGACCTTCGCTTCGCCCGGTGACGGTGGACCGCTTCGAGCTGTCCAACGGGCGGTATCGCGTCGAACTGACCGGCGCGGTGGGCGGGTATTCGGCCTGGGAAGACACGACGCTCACCCGGCGGGACGGGTCGGGCGGCAGCGCCGCGGGGGTGCAGCTCCTGATCCGCGACGAAGATCACGATGAGTGCTGGCGGGCGGGCGAGCCGGGCCGGCATGGCGGCGTCGCCTGCCGGCTGGAGGTAGCCGTGGCACCGGATCGTGACCTCGAGATCCGGCGGGTTACGCTCAAGAACCAGAACCGGCAGCCGCGTCGCCTGCAGATTACCAGCTATGTCGAGGTGGCGCTCAACGACCCGGCGGCCGACGCCGGCCACCCGGCGTTCTCCAAGCTGTTCGTCCAAACCGAACGGGTTGCCCCCGCCACCCTGCTCGCCTTCCGCCGTCCCCGAAGCCCGGACGAGCCGCGGCGGTGGATGGGACACAGTCTCTGGCACGGGAGTGAACAGCTGGTCCCGGAATACGAAACCGACCGGGCCCGCTTCATCGGGCGGGGCCGCTCGCTGGAAGATCCGGCGGCGCTCGATGGCGAGGGCGCTCTGACCGGCGCCACCGGCAACGTCCTCGATCCGGTTCTCTGCCTGCGGTACCGGGTGACGCTCCGCTACCGGGAAACGGTGCGGATCGTTGCCCTGATATCGGGCGGCAGATCTCGCGAAGACGTACTCGCCCTGCTGGCCCGGGAGCAGGCCCTCCGGGCGGACGAGATCTTCCAGGGTGCGCGCACGCTGGTGCTGCCACCGGATGCGTCGGTCGAACCCGAGGTCCGGATCTTCCAGCCGGCGAGGCCATCGCCTGGAGCCGGGTCCGCGCGGATCCGCGAAGACCTGCGATGCTGGAACGGCTACGGCGGATTCAGTGCGGACGGAAACGAGTACGTCATTTCCCTGGCTCGCAATGAATCAGGTGTCAGACTGCCGCCCCTTCCCTGGGTGAACGTGGTTGCCAACGAGGCGGCGGGATTCATAACGAGCGAGCGCGGCGCGGGCTATACCTGGTCGGTGAACAGCCGGGAAAACCGGCTCACGCCGTGGCACAATGATCCGGTGTCGGATCCCTGCGGCGAGGCCCTCTATCTGAGGGACGAGGACCGGCTGGTGTACTGGTCACCCTTGCCGGGCCCGGTGCCCGGGGCAGGGGACTACGAAGTGCGGCACGGCTTCGGATATACCCGGTGGACCCACACCAGCCAGGAACTGGAGCAGGAGGTGCTCGCCTTCGTCCCGCGGGAAGATCCGGTGAAGATCTCGCTGGTCCGGATCGTCAATCGGGGCACCTCCGCCAGACGACTGTCGCTCTTTGCCTACCTCGAGTGGGTGCTGGGCGTGAACCGGGCCGATACGATGGAATCCATCGTTACCGCACGAGACCGCGAAACCGGCGCGCTCATCGCGGAGCATCCGGCCCGCGGCGAATTCAGCGGGCGGGTCGCCTTTCTCCATCTCGCTCCACCACCCGGCGGGACCACCCAGTTCACCTGCGACCGGGGAGACTTCCTGGGAGAGAGCTCCCCGCTGTCGGCTCCCAGCGCCATCGTGGGCGAACGGGCGATGAGCGGTGCCGCCGGAAAGGGATACGACCCCTGCGCCGCCATCCGGGTGTCATTCGCGCTTGCGGCCGGCGAGGCCCTCGACTTCGTGGTTCTGACGGGTGAGGCGGCCGGCCGCAGGGAGGTCGCCGACCTCGTCACCCGCTACCGCGACCCTGCCGGGGCACACCAGGCCTGGAGTGAGGTCGTGGCATTCTGGCGTGAGGTGGTCACCCGGCTGCAGGTCCAGACTCCGGTGCCCGCCATCGACCTGCTGGTGAACGGATGGCTCACCTACCAGAATCTCTCGTGCCGAATCTGGGCTCGCAGTGCGTTCTACCAGTCGGGCGGCGCCTACGGCTTTCGGGACCAGCTCCAGGACGCCGCGGCGCTGATCTACAGCCTGCCGTCGCTGACCCGAAGTCAGATCCTGCTGCATGCCGCCCATCAGTTCAGCGAAGGCGATGTACTGCACTGGTGGCATCCGCCGCTCAGCAAGGGTATCCGCACCCGTTTCTCCGACGATCTGCTCTGGCTGCCGTTCGTCACGTCGGGTTATCTGGCTCACACCGGCGATGCGGCCATCCTGGATGAACTGGTTCCTTTCGTCAGCGGCCGCCGCCTGGAATCGGGGGAGGACGAAGCCTTTCTGTACCCCGAGCGGGGCGATCAGACGACCACGCTGTATGACCACTCCTGCCGCGCCATCGACCGCTCCCTCACCCGCGGGCGCCACGGCCTGCCTCTCATGGGCACCGGCGACTGGAACGATGGCATGAACCGGGTCGGGCGCGAAGGGAAAGGCGAGAGCGTCTGGCTCGGATTCTTCCTCTACCGGATCCTGGAGGACTTCGTCCCCTGGTGCGAGCGGCGGGGCGACGGCGAACGAGCGGGCCGGTATCGCCGCTACCAGGCCGATCTGGCGGAAGCATTGAACGATGGCGGATGGGACGGGGCGTGGTATCGCCGCGCCTACTACGACGACGGTACTCCACTCGGCTCGGGATCGAGTGATGAGTGCCGGATCGATGCCATTGCGCAGGCCTGGGCGGTGCTCTCGGGGGCGGCCCCGACTCAGCGCGCCGCGATGGCGCTCGAGGCGGCGGAGCAATACCTGGTGGACGAGCCCGCCGGGATCATCCGGCTGCTCACCCCGCCGTTCGATCGCACGCCCCACGATCCGGGCTATATCAAGGGCTATCTCCCGGGCGTGCGCGAGAACGGTGGCCAGTATACTCATGGAGCGCTCTGGCTGGTTCGCGCCCTGGCCGAGGCCTGTCGGGATGACCGGGCCGCGCGGCTGCTGGCCATGTTGAGTCCGATCACGCGATCGGCCGACGAGGCCGCCGTCGGGGTCTACCAGGTGGAGCCCTACGTCATCGCGGCCGATGTCTACGGAGCGGAACCCTACGTGGGACGCGGCGGCTGGACCTGGTACACCGGATCAGCGGGCTGGTTCTTCCGGGTGGCGGTGGAGTCGGTGCTGGGGATGACCATTGAAGGCGGCAGGGAGATGGTGCTTCGGCCCCGCATTCCCCGGGAGTGGCCGGGCTATACCATCCGCTATCGGCTACCGGAGAGCGATACCCTCTATGAGGTGCGGGTCGTCCAGGCCCTGCCGCGACCGTCGCAGAGCACCGCCACCCTGGATGGGCGGACGGCTGCCGTTGGTGACGGGGCCGTGCGGATTCCCCTCCAGCACGATGGCATCAGCCACGAGGTGTGGATTCAACTGGGTTCGGATCTGCTGAAACGGCCGGCGGTCTGCGACTGAGACAGCCTCCGTTGGTCCGGATGACTTCGGCGTAGAAGCGGGCGCTCGCCTTGAAGGTGCGGCGCTGGGTGGCGAAATCGACGTGAACGATGCCGAAGCGCTGGCCGTAGCCGTAGCTCCACTCGAAGTTGTCGAGCAGGGACCAGACGAAGTAGCCTCGCAGGTCCACGCCGCCGGCGACGGCCTGCCGGGCAGCGTCCAGGTGACCGGCGAGATATGCGACTCGAAGCGGATCCTCGACCACGGGGCCGGCAGCGGCGGGCGGTTCGTAGAAGGCCGCGCCGTTTTCAGTAATAAAGAGCGGCAGGGACCCATAACGCTGCCTCACCCATTGCAGTACGTCGGTCAGGCTTCCCGGATTCACCTCCCACCCCATGGTGGTGTGGGTCTGCCGGGGCTGGGGTACCCGGGCGGCGCGGGTCAGCTCCACCCGGTCATCGTGGGCCACGACCGCGCGGGTATAGTAGTTGATGCCCAGAAAGTCGAGCGGCTGATGCACCAGCTCCAGATCGCGCGCGGTCCAGTGGGGCCAGGCAGGTCCGAACATCTCGCTCAGTTCATCGGGGTTCCGGCCCAACAGCACCGGATCGAGGTACTGCCGGTTCATGTAAGCCTCGGCCCGATCGGCCGCGGTGCGGTCCTCCGGACGATCCGAGGCCGGATACTTGGGCTCGAGGTTCACGACCAGTCCGGCCTGCCGCCCGCCGGCGGCCCGGATCGCCTGCATCCCGGTGCCGTGAGCCAGGAGCAGATGATGACTGGCGATGGGAGCTTCGTACCAGTTGCGGTGACCGGGCGCGAGTCCGCCGTTGAGGTAGCCGCCATCCATCACCACCCACGGCTCATTGAGCGTGACCCAGTATCCGGTCCGGTCGCCCAGCGCCTTCACGGCCACCTGGGCGTAATCAGCGAACCACTGCGCGATGTCCCGGTTGAGCCAGCCGCCCCGGTCATCCAGCGCCGCCGGGAGGTCCCAGTGGTACAGCGTCACCATGGGTTGGATTCCGGCCTGGAGCAGCTGGTCCACCAGCCGGTCGTAGAAGGCCAGGCCCTTCGCGTTGACCGCGCCCCGTCCTTCGGGCAGAATCCGGCTCCAGGACAGGCTGAAGCGATAGGCCTGAAGTCCCAATTCCCGCATGAGCGCGACGTCCCCCGCCGAGCGGCGATAGTGGTCGCAGGCAACGTCGCCGGTGTCGCCGTTGGCCACCCGGCCCGGCGTGTGGGAAAAGCGGTGCCAGATGCTGGGGCCGGCTCCGTCGGCCAGGGGCGAGCCCTCGATCTGGTACGCGGCCGTGGCAGCGCCCCAGAGGAAACCGTCGGGAAACCGGGTCGAATCATCCATTCGGATCGAGCTCCCTCATGGCCACGGTAACACTGGAAGGGGTCCGCAAAATCTATCCCGACCGCGGGCAGCCGTATGTCGCGGTCCACCAGCTGGACCTGGCGGTGGCCGACGGGGAATTCGTGGTGCTGGTGGGGCCGTCCGGCTGCGGCAAGAGCACCACCCTCCGGATGATCGCCGGTCTGGAGAGCATCACCGAGGGCACGCTCCGCATCGGGGACCGGGTGGTGAACGACGTGCCCGCCCGCGATCGCGATATCGCGATGGTCTTCCAGAACTACGCCTTGTATCCTCACATGACCGTGTACCAGAACCTGGCGTTCGCCCTGACGCTCCGGAAGCAGCCCAAGGGCGAGATCGAGCGCCGGGTGAAGGAAGCGGCCGAGCTGCTGGGCCTGGGCGACCTGCTCGACCGGCGCCCCCGCCAGCTCTCGGGAGGCCAGCGTCAGCGGGTGGCGTTAGGCAGGGCCATCGTCCGGCATCCCCAGGTATTTCTGTTCGACGAGCCCCTGTCCAACCTCGATGCCAAGCTCCGGGTCCAGATGCGGCGCGAGATTGCGGCGCTCCGCCGCCGCCTGGGCACCACCACGGTATACGTGACCCATGACCAGGTGGAGGCGATGACCCTGGGGGACCGCATCGTGGTGATGAAGGATGGACGGGTGCTCCAGGTGGACCGCCCGTCGGTCATCTACCAGCGGCCGGCCGACACTTTCGTGGCCACCTTCATCGGGAGCCCGCCCATGAACCTCATTCCGGGCGGCGCCACCGTTGACGGCTTCGAGAGCGAGCGGGGCGACTTCCGGCTGCCGGTTCGGCCACCGGCGCAGGCCCAGCCGCCGCTGACCCTGGGAATCCGTCCCGAGGCACTGCAGCTGGGCCCCACCGGTACGGGAACGTCGGCCGAGGTGCAGTTGGTCGAACCGTTAGGCAGCGAGACCTTGGTCACGCTGGCCGCCGGCACCACCACCCTGGTGGCCCGGGTGGAGGGAACCGCCGCGTGGACCATCGGTCACCGGGTGGGACTCTCGGTGGAACCGGGGCAGGTGCACTGGTTCGGCGCGGATGGCAGGCGGTCGGACGGTCGGACGGTCTGACGGTCGGTCACTGCGGCGGGCGGGCTGGCTGGCGGGCAGTAAGCTGTGTGGGGTGGCGGAAATCTCCCTTTCCGCCTATTCCGCCCGCAGTGCCTCCACCGGATCCGCCCTCGCCGCCCGCCACGCGGGGACCAGACAGGCTGCGCCCGCTACCAGTCCCAGCAGGGCGCCGGCGAGCCCCAGGCTGACGGGATCGGCCGGGGTTATCCGGAACAACAGCGTAACCAGCAGCCGAGAGAGCGCCAGCGCTCCTGCGGCTCCCAGCAGCACGCCGGCACCAGCCAGCCGCCCGCCGTCACCCACCACCATGCCCACGATTCGGCGTCCACT
>DASTEX010000154.1:0-2885 GCA_035709185.1 Gemmatimonadales bacterium | reverse complement strand
CGAGTCAGCCCGCTCGGGTGTCACCGGGCGGGCTGACGCCGTGCTGCCAGTGAAAACCTGCGCGATCAGCACTGGTGGCCCGGCGGACCCATCCGCTAACTTGGACTGAACTGGTTTCTTGCGTCGTAGCTCGGCTGGATAGAGCAACGGCCTTCGAAGCTGCGGGTGGACGGTGCGAATCCTCCCGGGCGCGTTCCGACCCTCCGACTCTTCCGCCCTTTCCGATCGTGCTCAAGCCCCGGCCCCAGGACATCCAGGCGCTCCTTCGCCTCGCCATCCCGGTGGTGGTGGTGCAGGTGGGGCTCATGTTCATGGGCACGGTCGATACCCTGATGGTCGGCCGGGTTTCCCCCGCGGCGCTCGGCGCGGTGGCGATCGGCGGGCTGTATTCGATGATCGCCACGTTCTTCGGCCAGGGCGTGCTGATGGCGCTCGATCCCATCGTGAGCCAGGCGGCCGGGGCGGACGATCACCCCGGCATCGCGCTCGGGGTTCAGCGCGCGCTGCTGCTCGCCGTGCTCTTCAGCATCCCGCTTGCGCTGTATCACCTGACGGCCGGACCGGTGCTGGCGCTGCTGCGGCAGCCGGACGAGATCGTCCCCCTGGCGCACCAGTACAACCTGTTCCTGATCCCCGGGATTCTACCGTTCCTGGCCTTCATCGTGTTCCGGCAGACGCTCCAGGCGCTCCACCGGCTCCGCGCCATCGTGCTGGTCATTATTGTCGCCAACCTGGCGAATGTCCTGCTCAACTGGATGTTCATCTTCGGCAACTGGGGCATGCCCGAGCTCGGCGTGCGCGGCGCGGCAATCGCCACCTCGGGTTCCCGCTGGCTGATGGCGGCGGGATTGCTGTTTCTGTCGTGGGAGGAGCTGCGGCCGCTGCTGCTGCCCTGGCTTCCGGCCGCGAACCGGCGGGACGCGCTGATGAGAATGGTCCGGCTCGGCATCCCGATTGCCCTCCAGATGGAGCTGGAGCTCACCTGTTTCGGCGCGGTGGCCCTGCTGGCGGGAGCAATGGGGACGCTCCAGGTGGCGGGCCACCAGATCGCGATCAATCTGGCCGCTCTCACGTACATGGTGCCACTCGGCGTGAGCGCTGCGGCGGCGGTCATGGTGGGACGGGCCGTCGGGTCAGGGGACCCGACCGAAGCGCGGCGCCAGGCCGCCACCGCGCTCCTGGTTGGGGTGGGCTTCATGGCGACGACGGCGCTCGTATTTCTGGCGCTGCCGGGCCCATTGGCGCGCCTGTATACCAACGACACCGGCGTCATCGCGGTGGCGATGGCCCTGATCCCCCTCGCCGGGGTGTTCCAGGTTTTTGACGGGACCCAGGTCGTCACCATCGGCGTTCTGCGGGGACTGGCCGATACCCGGGGGCCCTTCATCATCAACTTCCTGGGCTACTGGGTCATCGGCATGCCGGTCGGCGTCCTGCTGGCCTATCCCCTGGGGCTCGGGGTGGTAGGCCTCTGGTGGGGGCTGGTCATCGGGCTCGCAGCGGTGGCGGTGATCCTGGTGATCCGGGTCCGCCGAGTGCTGCGAAGGCCGCTGGTTCGTTTTGAGGCGGAGCCCCGGGCGAGCGGCGATCCCCGGGTTCGCCAGTTGCCCGCCTGGGAAACGTCGGGTGGCGAGCGGGACTGATGACTGGCGACCAGCGACGAGCGACTAAATTGCTGTCAGTCAGTGAAAGGGAGGGCAACAATGGCCACCCAGGTAATGCCCGAATCGGGGGTGACCGATACCTTCCCGATCCACGGCACCGATTTCGTAGAGCTGTGGGTCGGAAATGCCCGCCAGGCAGCGGCCTATTACCAGCATGCCTGGGGCTACCGCCTCACGGGATATCGCGGCCCTGAAACCGGTACCCGGGACCGCGCGAGCTATCTGCTGGAGCAGGGCAAGATCCGGCTGGTCCTGACCACCGCCATCCGCCCCGAGGGCCTCATAGCCGACCACGTCCACCGCCACGGCGACGGCGTGCGTGACATCGCCTTCTGGGTCGAGGATGCCAGGGATGCCCATCGCAAGGCCATCGAACGGGGCGCCCGGAGCGTCATGGAACCCGCTGTCCTGCAAGACCAGGACGGGCAGGTCGTCCTGGCCGCCATCGCAACTTACGGGGATACCATCCACTCCATCGTCGAACGGAAGGGCTACCGCGGCCTCTTCCTGCCCGGGTTCGTGCCGGCCGCGAGTCCGGTCCAGGCGCCTGAAGTGGGGCTGCAGTACGTGGATCACTGCGTGGGGAACGTGGAGCTGGGCCGGATGAATGACTGGGTGGCCTTCTACCGCGATGTGCTGGGCTTCTCCCAGCTGGTCAGCTTCGACGACAAGGACATCTCCACCGAGTACTCCGCCCTGATGTCGAAGGTGATGACCAACGGCAACCTCCGGATCAAGTTCCCCATCAACGAGCCCGCCGCGGGCCGCAAGAAGAGCCAGATCGACGAGTACCTCGAGTTCTACGGCGGAGCCGGGGTGCAGCATGTCGCGATCGCCACGGACAACATCATCGAGACGGTCACCCGGCTGAAGGCGGGCGGGGTCGAGTTCCTGCGGGTCCCCGCGACGTATTACGAGACGGTGCTCGACCGGGTAGGCAAGATTGACGAGTCGCTCGAGCCACTGCGCGAGCTCGGCATTCTGATCGACCGGGACGACGAGGGGTACCTGCTCCAGATCTTCACCAAGCCGGTCCAGGACCGGCCGACGCTGTTCTTCGAGATCATCCAGCGCGAGGGGTCGAAGAGCTTCGGCAAGGGCAACTTCAAGGCCCTGTTCGAGGCGATCGAACGGGAGCAGGCGCTGCGAGGCAATCTGTGAACCGTGCCAACGCCTAACTGCTAACGGTAATGCCTTTTTACCATACCTTAGGTCAGATCC
>DASTEX010000153.1:0-5619 GCA_035709185.1 Gemmatimonadales bacterium | reverse complement strand
TGTAGTTGGCCAGACTGCTCGCCTTCGACACCTGGTTGGCATCGCCCGGGTGCCAGGCGATCACGGCATCCACGTCCTGGAAGAGCCCGGCCCGGATCATGTAGATCTTTCCTCCCCCACCCTCTTCCGCCGGCGTCCCGTAGAACCGGACGGTCCCGCTCCGCCGCTGCTGCTGGAGCCATTCCTTCACCGCAATCGCCGCGGCGGTCGAGGCGGTGCCGAACAGGTGGTGACCGCAGCCGTGGCCCGGACCGCCTTCGACCAGAATCTGCCGGGTGGGAACCGCTCCCTGTGACAGACCGGGCAGGGCATCGAACTCGCCCACGATGCCGATCACCGGCTTGCCCGAGCCCCAGGTGGCGACGAACGCGGTGGGAATCCCGGCGACCCCCGCCTCGACCGTGAACCCGGCATTCCGGAGCTGATCCTGGAGCAGCGCACTGCTCCGGGTCTCCTGGTATCCGACCTCGGCGAACTCCCAGATCTGCTTCGCCACACCGGCATAGGCCGGCGCGCGCGAATCGAGGGCGCTCAGAATGGGTTTGACGTAGGGGGCAGTCTGCGCACCGAGAGGCGCGGAGACGAAAAGGAACGCGGTAAGGGAAGCGAGCGAGCGCATGGTTATGATCAGCCCATTGAAGGTGCCAGTCTCGATGGCGGAGGTCAGCATGAAGGGTCCAGTGACTAGTGACCAGCGACTAGTGACGGAGTCTTGTCGAACCACGGAGCGGCGCGCTCCAACTGGCCCGCCAGCCGGAAGAGCGTCGCCTCCTCGCCATAACGGGCGATGAAATGCACCCCGATCGGCAGGCCCTCGGTGTTCCAGTGGAGCGGCACCGACATGGCGGGCTGACCGGTCACGTTGGCCACCGGCGTCCAGGGCGTGAACTCGAAGGCGGTTCCCGCGGCTTCCTCCAGCATGCCCATGACTTCGAGCACCTTGCCGGCCCGCATGCGACCCAGCGTCCGGAGGATCATCCGGTCCCGGGCCGTCGGCAGCAGCGAACCGGTGGGCGGGGGCGGAGTGGACACCGTGGGCGTGAGCAGGACATCCCACCGGGTGAAGAACCGCGCAATCCGCCGGGTCTCGATCTGAAGCAGCCGAGTGGCGGTCACGAACTGGCCGGCATTGAGGGTACTGCCTAACAGTCCCATGGCCCAGGTCTCGGGCTCGAAATCGGCCGGCGTAGCCCGGCGCCCGACCAGCCGCTCCGATTCCTCGATGTCGCCCCGGCATTCGCCCGCCACCATCACCATGAAGTTCCGGGCGAAGGCGGGGCCATCGAACTCCGGCGCGGCCTCCTCCACCTCGTGGCCGAGGGACTGGAGCAGCTCCGCCGCCCGGTGAACGGCCTCGACGCAGTCCGCATGGACCGACCGGCCCAGCATCGGCCGGGTAGTAAAGGCGATCCGGAGCGAGGCGGGATCGACGCCGGTCTCTTCCAGGTACGGCCGCCCGGGCTGCGGCAGGTAGTACGGGGCTCCCAGATCGGGGCCCTGGGTGCAATCCAGCACCAGCGCGCTGTCACGCACTGCGCGAGAGGACGTGTTCCACCACACATCCCTGCCACAGCTCCCCCCGGTCGGGACCGGTCGGCGTGCGGCCCCGGGTGGGCTTGAGACCGAACAGGCCGCAGCAGGAGGCGGGAATCCGAATGGAGCCGCCGCCGTCGCCGCCTCCGGCCACCGGGACCATGCCGCTCGCCACCGCCGCCGCGGATCCGCCGCTCGATCCGCCCGCAATTCGCCCGGGGTTCCAGGGGTTGTGCGTGGGACCGAACAGCTCCGGTTCGGTGAACGGCACCAGCCCGAACTCGGGCGTGTTGGTCTTGCCTAGCGTGATGAGGCCGGCATTACGGTACCGGGCCACCAGCTCGCTGTCGTGATCGGGAATGAAATCGCGAAGGAAGCGCGACCCGGCCCGCATCGGCTCGCCGGCCACCAGCGCCACCAGGTCCTTCACCAGGAACGGGACGCCCCGGAGCGGCCCACCCGGCAGCGGCCCATCGGACTCCCGACGGGCCCGCTCGAACATGGGGTGAATCACGGCGTTGAGGACCGGGTTGAGCTGCTCGATCCGCGCAATCGCTTCGTCCACCAGCTCGCGGGGCGACACCTCACCTCGGCGGACCAGATTCGCCAGACCCATCCCATCGTAGTTGGCGTATTCCGTGAACATGTCGCAGACAGTCGAAGAGGGTCGAAGAGGGTCGAAGACGGTCCTAATCTACTTCCGGGACCGCCACTGGTACTGCTTCAGTGGAATCCTTCCCCTCGAGTCGAAGCCTACCCCTTCGGCCTCGAGCAGGACTCGCTGGAGCGGCACGCTGTCCGACTGCGCGCGAGCGCTGATTCCGCCGGAGGCATTGATCACCCGATGCCACGGCACGCTGTCATCGGCGTGACGGAGCGCATAGCCGGCCAGTCTGGGCTGCCGGGCGAATCCCGCCAGCCGCGCCACCTGGCCGTAGGTGGCAACTCGCCCTTTGGGAATCTTTCTTACGATAGCGAGAATCCGGGTGTGGGATGTTGGATTCAAGAGGACCGCCTTCGACCGTCTTTCGACCATCTTCGACTATCTTCGGCCTTCTTCGACCTGTTCCTGCAGTTCCGCCCACGTGCCCATCACCTGGTCCAGCCGGGACCGGGTATCGCGCAGTTCCCGATCCAGTTCCGCCGCGCGGCGGGCGCCTTCTCTTCCTTCATACAGCGCCGGATCGGAGAGGGCCTGCTCCAGCCGGACCAGGTCCGCCTCCAGCCGGTGGATCTCCTCCTCCAGCCGGGCCGCTTCCCGTCTGGCGCTTCGGACGGCCTGCTCGTTCTGCCGCTTTGAATCCTGCTGCTTTCGGGACCGGCCCGCCGTGGCCGCGCGGTCCGCGGTCTCCCGCTGGGACGCTTCCGCGGCGCGGCGCGCCTCGCGTTCGGACCGATAGCGTTCCCACTCTACGAACGGTCCGGCGAACTCTTCGATCCGGTTGCCATCGAACGCCCAGACCCGGGTGGACAGCTCGCGCAGAAACGCCCGGTCGTGGCTCACAATGATGGCCGTTCCGTCGAACCCTTCAAAGGCGTCTTCCAGCGCCTCGATACTCTCCACGTCGAGGTGATTGGTCGGCTCGTCCAGGATCAACAGATTGGCCCGGGTCAACATGATGAGGGCGAGTGCCAGGCGGGCCCGTTCGCCGCCGGAGAGCACCGTGGTCTGGCGCAGCACTTCATCGCCGCTGAAGCCGAACCGTCCCAGGTGACTCTGGATCGGTCCCCGTCCCCACGCCGGGCGCACGTCGGCAATGCATTGATACAGGGTGCGGTCGAGCGGAACCTGCGCCAGGTCCTGCCGGAACCAGGTCGGAATGACGCCCGAGCCCACCCGGAGGGACCCGCCCGAAGGCGTGCGTTCGCCGGTCAGGGTGGACAGCAGCGTGGTCTTCCCCGCGCCGTTGGGACCGACCAGCGCGATGATCTCCCCCCGCCGTCCCACGGCACTGAAGTCCCGCACCAGCACCCGCTCGCCGATCCGGATCTCGAGCCGGTCCGCGATCACCACCTGGTCGCCGCTCCGGCTCTCGGCTTCGAGCCGGAGCGACATGATTTCGTCTTCCGAGGGCGGGGGCGACAAGCGCGGCAGTCGTTCAAGCCGCCGGCGCCGACCTTTCGCCTGCGATGTGTTCTGGCCCGCAATATTGCGGCGGATGAAATCCTCTTCCTTCGCGATGAACTTACGCTGCTGTTCCACCTGCCGCTCCAGCGTCAGCAGCCGCTCGGCCCGCTGCGTCACGAAGGCGCTGTATCCGCCGCGATACGGCGTCGCGGTCCCTTCGGACACATGGAGCACATGATCCACCGTGTCGTCGAGGAAGGCGCGGTCGTGACTGATGACCAGCACCGACTCGCCGAACTCGCCAAGGTAGCGCCGCAGCCAGTCGATGGTTTCCAGGTCGAGGTGATTGGTGGGTTCGTCCAGGAGCACCAGATCGGCCGGCGCGGCCAGTTGCGCCGCAAGGCCGAGCCGACCCTGCTCCCCCCCGCTCAGCCCGGCCAGGGGCCGACCCTTCGCCTCGTTGGCATCGAACCCCAGGCCCTGGAGCACGGCGTCGACCCGGGCGTGGAAGTCGTATCCGCCGGCATGGGCAAAGGCCTCCTGATCGCGGCCGTAGCGGGCCAGGTCCGCCTCGGTTACCGCGTTACCCAGCTCGGCGAGCCGTTCCGCCTGCCGAGCCAGCTCCCGCTCCAGTCTGAGGACGTCGCGATAGCCCGACGCCGCCGCTTCCCAGATGGTCGCTGCCGAACCGAAGTCCCGCAGCTGATCGAGTAATGCCACGCGAAGGCCGTCCGACTTCACCATCGAGCCGGAAGAAGGCTCCAGGGCGCCGGTGATAAGGCGGAAGAGCGTGGTCTTACCGGCCCCGTTCCGGCCCACGATGCCCCAGCGCTCACCGGACTCGACCGAAAAGGTGACCCGCTCGAGGAGAGTCCGCGCGCCGAACCGGACGCTCACGTTGCCGAAGGAGAGGATTGCCACGCTGAAAACTAGGTCGGAAGGGTCGGAAGCGTCGGAAGGCGTGCCGGAAGATCCACCTGTCCATCCTTCCGACTATTCCGACTCGTCCGACCTTTCCGCCCCTTCCGACTGCTCCCTCTGCCCACCAGTATTTAGAAACACCAACGAGAGGAGAAAGATGCTTCGGCACCGGGTCGTTTCCCTCACGCTGACCTTCGGGCTGTTATGGTGCCCCGGCGCGGCGATGGCGCAACAGATCGACTCGCTCGCCGCTCTGAGGGAGCTGGCCTTGGCGCTCCTGACGCTCGGAAGCTCCGCCGACCACGTATTACGCATTGGACAACCGGGCGTGTCCCTCCCGCCCGAGGCGCTCGAGCCCGGCGCCCGGGTCATCGGGAGCCTCGATCAGCCGTCCTTCAGCCGGACCGTGCTGGTGGTTGCCGGGACGCCCGACGAGGTGCGATCACGCCTGGAAAGCCGCCTGGTGATCGAGGGGTGGAGACGTCCTGTCTTCCAGGCGCGGCACGGGGGGTTCACACCCGAGCCGTTCGAGAGTTCTCACCTGTGTAAGGGGAATACCTCACTGAGACCGATAATCAGCGCCCGTCTCGGAAACGAGAGCCTGCTAGTCCTCCATTACAGCACAAGCCGCCAGGACGAGTGCGGGACAGGCCCCCAGGTTTCTTACCAGCGCCAGGACCGCAATCCCATGCCTTCTCTCTATCCGCCCTTCGGGATTCGCATGCAGCTGACTGGCATGGGAGGTTTCGAGGATCAGTTCATGTCATCCGCCAGTCTGGACACCCGGCGAGCCGTCGAAGACGTGTTGTCGCACTTCGCCTCCCAGTTGCGTGCCGCGGGGTGGAAGGAAGGAGAAAAATCGAAAGCTGGATCTTTCCTCACCCAGCAATGGCAATACGCCGACTCGGCCGGGACGAACTGGTCGGGACTGTTCGTCGTATCCGCGCCACCCAGCGTGGTGCGGCGGGATCTGTTGTTCACGGTCAGCAAAGCACAATAGGTCGGAAGGGTCGAGCCGGTTGACGAACCCCACAACTACGACCTAGTTTGTCGGTATGCGTTCCGTCTCGATGTGCACCTGTACCCAACACTCCGGC
>DASTEX010000152.1:0-2864 GCA_035709185.1 Gemmatimonadales bacterium | reverse complement strand
CTCCGCCCGAACCTCCCCTCCCCGATCTGGCAGAGCTGACCGGCCTCATTCACCAGGCCCGGAGACCGGTCGTCTATGCCGGTCAGGGTTGTGCCGGGGGAGCGGCCGACCTGCGCCGCCTGGTAGAAACGCTCAACGCTCCGGTGGCGACCACGTTGTCCGGCCGGGGTGTGGTGCCGGAGGATCATCCGCTGGCGTTAGGCATCGACCTGGGTCCCTTCGGGGTCGAGGCCCTCAATCGGCTGTTCGCCGGCGCGGACCTGATTCTGGCCCTGGGCTGCAAGCTTTCTCACAACGGGAGCGCCGGCTTCAGGCTGGCCCTTCCGGCCGATCGACTGGTCCACATTGACGCGTCGGCCGAAGTCCTGGGGGCCAACTACCAGGCGCGACTGACCCTCGAGGCCGACCTGCCGGCGTTGCTCCGGCGGCTGGTGCCATCCGTCGGCGGATCGGCCCAGTGGACCAGCGAGGAGATCGATGCCTGTCGCCGGGCGGCCCGCCTTCCGGATCCGGTCGAGCCTGCGATCCGGGGAGTCGATCCGCCGACGCCCGAGGGCTTCTTTGCCGTGCTGCGCCGGGCGCTGCCGCGGGATGCCATCCTCACACTCGACTCGGGCCAGCACCAGATGCTGGCGCGTCGCTACTACCGGGTGTTTGCCCCCCGCGGGCTGCTGGCGCCCAGCGACTTCCAGTCGATGGGTTTTGGTCTCCCGGCCGCGATCGGCGCCGCCCTGGCGGCCCCCGGGCGACCGGTGGTGTCGGTGATAGGCGATGGCGGCTTCGCCATGTCGGGGATGGAGCTGCTGACGGCGGCGCGGAAAGGCGTTCCCCTCGTGACCGTGGTGTTCAACGACGGCCGGCTGGGCCTGATCCGGCAACAGCAGATCCGGGAGTTCGGCCAGGCTCACGGCACCGCCGTGCAGCCCCTGGATTTTTCGGCCTTCGCCGCTGCCGTCGGAGTGGACTATCGGCTGCTGGACGGCAGCGATCCGGCCGGGCTGCTGGGAGAGGCCGTGGCCGCGCGGCGGCCGGCCCTGATTGAAGTGTTACTGGGCGATTCCACGGCAATGCGTCGTCAGCAGGCGGCCGGAGTGGGGCGGGCCGCGGTGCGCCGGGCGCTCGGTCCCCGGGTTATCAGCGCCATCAGGAAATGGCTGCTTAAGCGTTAGATGAGCGGTTTGCCGGTCTCGGAGCGCGTTGCGGCTGCCTTCGCAAACGCACTGTGCGCGGGGAATTCCCTCTCGGGGAAGCTCGCCTCGCCCTCTCGCGCACAAAGCGTTTGCGTCGGCCCCGCAGCCGCGCTACCGGCCGGGGCAAACCGCTCCAGAAGCAGCGTCGGCGGCGTTGTCCCAGGCGTCCGCGACCAGGATCGCCGTCGCGACTGGTTCGCCCGCGACCGGTGGCCGGCTGCGGAGCCGACGGGGGCGCTGGTTTCGGGAAGCATGAGTGCATCTTTCCCGCGAGCAAATTCCCCCGAAACGAAGCGCTCGCGGAGGCGGCCGCACCGGCCACCGAGGCAGGGCGACCGACCTTGCGCCCGCGCCAGCCGCGACAGTGCTACCCGTATGCAGAGCCTCCCAACGGTTCTAACTGAGAACGAGCTTCGGTGCGTGGAATGCCTCGGCGTAACCCGACGGCGCTCCGCATTCGATGCCCCGGAGACGCATCAGCCCGCGGAAGGTCTCGGCGTTGAACCAGGCCCGGCCCTGCTGGCTCCGGAAGTGGGCCAGCAGCAGATCCACTGTGCGATTCACCAGCTCCTCGGCCAGCGGGACGTAGAGGTTGGGAGTGTGCAGGTCGCCTTCGTACTTGGGGATCTCGTACTCCAGGATGAGATGGTCCCGCCAGGTGTTCCAGGTGAGCTCAGCGATGACCCGGTGGTCCTGGTGCCGGTCGCTCCGGTGATGGGTGAAGATCAGGTCCGGGGCGGGTCCCTGCTTCAGGGATTCAAACCGGCTCTTGATGAGGGCCCACTGGTCGGGGAAGAACCCGTCCCGGAACTGTTCCACCATTATCGTGCCGGGCCGGGTATGTCCCAGCAGCTCGTGCGCGGCCCGTTCGGCCTCCTCCTTCCGTTCCCCTTCGCCGCTCCAGACCACCCAGGTGCACTGGGCATCCGGCCATTCCCGGAGCAGGTGGAGGACGCTGGCGCCGCAGCCGATTTCCAGATCGTCGGAATGCGCCCCCAGGCACATCACCCGCAGCGGCCGTCCTTCCTCTACCGCTGGTCGCAGGCCCAGCATCAGCGCGAGCCCGTCTCTTTGCCGTTCCACACCATCCAGGGCGCGGTCCCGCTGCTGTACAGGTCCTCCAGCAGCTGGCGCTCCTTGAAGGTGTCCATGCAGGCCCAGAATCCATCATAGGGATAGGCCAGGAGCTTGCCTTCCGCGATGAGCCGATGAAACGGGGCCTCCACCAGGTCGTCGCCCGGCTGCAGATACTCGAAGATGGTGCGCCGGAAGACGAAGTAGCCCCCGTTGATCCGGAGCCCGCTGTCTCCCACGTGCCCGATCGACTGTACCCTGCCGCTCTGCTCATGCTGGACCACGTGGAACGACGCGCTGGGCCGGACGGCCAGGAAGGAACCGACGGCATCCGAGTGCTTGAAGCGGTCGATCATGTCGGGCAGCCGCAGGTCGGTGAGGCCGTCGGTGTAGTTGGCCAGAAACATGTGTTCGCCGGAGAGGTGCTTCTCCACCGCCTTGAGGCGCTGCCCGATGTTGGAGTTGAGCCCGGTATCGACGAACGTGATGCGCCAGTCCTCGATGTCGGTCTTCAACATGCTCACCTGGCGCCCGGCGCCGGTGAGGACGAAATCGTTGGAGACCGCTTCGTTGTACTCCAGGAAGTACCGCTTGATCACG
>DASTEX010000151.1:0-7211 GCA_035709185.1 Gemmatimonadales bacterium | reverse complement strand
GGTCGTCTGGCAGGCATCGGTGGACTCCTGCTCGTGCTGGCCGTGGGTCAGGCTCAGCCGGCGCGGGCCCAGGGCGTCACGACCGCGGCGGTACGCGGGACCATCACCCGCGAGGAAGCAAACGCGCCGATTGAAGGCGCGGTGATCACCCTGATCAACGTGAGCAAGGGCACTCGCATGCGGGCCGTCTCGGCCGGCAACGGGCGCTACAATTTCGAGAACGTTGAGCCGGGCAACTACACCATCGAAGCCCGCGCCATCGGGTTCGAGCTGTCGAGCAAGACCGGTGTGGTGCTGACCCTGGGCCAGCGGTATACCCAGGACTTCGCACTCAAGGCCCAGGTGGTGACGCTGCAGGAGCTGGAAATCACCGCCACCACCGATCCCCTGATCAACTCGGCCCGCACCGGCGCCTCGCACATCGTCTCCGACACCGTCATCAACCGGCTTCCGCTGCTGGGGCGGAACTTCACCTCGCTCCTGTCGGGCAGTCCGCAGGTACAGGTGACGGGTTCGGGCGGCGCCAGCATCGCGGGTCAGAACAACCGGTACAACTCCATCCTGGTGGACGGCAGCGTCAACAACGATCTCTTCGGCCTGGCGGCCGAGGGCACGCCGGGCGGACAGGCCAGCGTCAAGCCGCTCTCGGTCGAAGCGATCCAGGAATTCCAGGTGCTGGTGGCCCCCTTCGACGTGCGGCAGGGCGGGTTTGCCGGCGGGCTGATCAATGCGATCACCAAGAGCGGTACCAACCAGTGGGGCGGCTCACTCTTCGGCTACATCCAGCGGCGCGACCTGGTGGGGAAGGATACCGCGGGGAACAAGTTTACCGATTTCACCGTGCGGCAGTTCGGCGGCACGCTGAGCGGTCCCTTCATCAAGGACCGGATGCACCTGTTCCTCACGCTCGACCGCCAGGACCGGGAGCAGCCCTTCGTCGGCACCTCGGTCACCGATCCGACCATCGGCATCACGGCCGATATGGTCAACCGGGTCACCAACGCCATCCGGAACCAGTACGGGTTCGACCCCGGCACCCACGCCGACCCGATACTGCAGACGCCGAATGACAACATTTTCGGCAAGATCACCTACCAGGCCAGTGACAACCATCACCTGGAGCTGTCGCACAACTACGTCAACGGGTATCAGGACCAGTTCAGCCGGAGTACGCTGAACCGGAACAATCGCGACGGCTTCCAGCTCTCCAACAGCGGTTACGAGCAGCGCAACCGGACCCACTCCACCCGGCTCAAGTGGCTGGGGCAGTTCGGCCGCATATCCACCGAGTTCATCGGGGCCTGGCAGACCATCCGCGACAAGCGGCAGATGCCAAACGAGGTGCCGCTCTTCATCGTGGGCGGGAACCTGGCCGGCAATTCGTTCATCGCGGCCGGAGGCGAGCGTTTCTCCCAGGGCAACAGCCTGGACCAGGACATCGCCGAGCTGACCTTCAACGCCACGATGAATGTGGGCGACCACCAGGTGACGGTCGGGACCCACAACGAGTTCTTCAGCTTCAACAACCTCTTCTGGCAGGCCCGCTACGGGGTCTGGACCTTCGACAACGTCGACTCGCTGGAGAACGGGGTGGCCCAGCGGTATGAGCGCCTGCTGGCCCTGCGGCCCGACGGCCCGATCGCCGACTGGGGCGTCAAGCAGTTCGGCTTCTATGCCCAGGATCAGTGGCTGGTGTTCCCGCGCCTGACGCTCACGTTCGGGGCCCGGATCGACATTCCCACCAACGACAAGCCCAACAGCAATCCGAACCTCAGCGGCAGCGCGCTGGGCATCGATACCGGCGAATTCCCGTCCGGCAATGCCCTGATCTCCCCCCGCTTCGGGTTCAACTTCGACGTGACCGGTGACGGCAACACGGTGCTGCGGGGTGGCGCCGGCGTCTTCTCCGGCCGGCCCCCCTACGTCTGGCTGTCCAACGCGTTCACCGGAACCGGCCTCGAGGCGGTGACGCTCACCTGCACCGGCGCCGCCACGCCCGCACCGACCGCCGATATCACCAACCTGCCGGAGACCTGCGTCGGCGGTACCGAACCGGTACCCTCCGCGGCGTCGGTCGTGGCGTTCGACCCCGACTTCAAGTTCGTCCAGTCGCTCCGCTTTGCGCTGGGACTGGACCAGAAGCTCCCCGGCGGCATCGTGGGCACCTTCGACTTCGTGTACACCCAGTCGAAGAACACGATGTACCTGACGGATGCCAACCTCGACTACGACGCGGCGTTCACCACGGCCGAAGGCCGCCGGCAGTATGGCGTCATTGACACCTCCGCCACCGGCTCGCTGACGGTTGCGCCGGCCCGGATCACCAGCCAGTTCCGTGATGTTCTGGTCCACACCAACCGGTCAACCGATTACGCCACGTCGATCACCGGCCAGCTGGCCAAGCGCTTCGGCAACAACTTCGAGTTCCTGGCGGCCTATACCTGGAGCCGGGTCCGCGACCTGATCACGCTCGGCTCTTCCATCGCCTTCTCCAACTACCAGAACACCGTGCTGGAAGGAACCCTGGAGAACCGGCGACTCTCGAGCTCGGCCTTCGAAGTGCCGCACAACATCTACCTCAGCGGCACGGCCAACCTCCCGCTCGACTTCTACACCTCGCTGAGCTACAACGCCCGCTCCGGCCGGCCCTATTCCTACATCGTCAACGGCGACGCCAACGCCGACGGCATCAGCACCAACGACGCCCTCTTTGTTCCGGGCGCGCCGACCGACATTTCCCTCACCAACCCGGCCGACTACCAGCGGCTCGCCACCTGGCTGGCCGGCGAGAAGTGCCTGCTGGATCAGCGGGGCCAGTTGATGCGGCGGAACAGCTGCCGCAACCCCTTCAGCCACTTCGTGAACGCCCGGATCGGCAAGCGGATCGGGACCTTCCGCGGCCAGCAGATGGAGATCACGGCCGACATCTTCAACCTGCTCAACCTGATCGACAGCGACTGGGGCGTGATCCGCTCCAACTTCGGCCAGGCGCTGGAGTTCGAGCAGCGGACCGCGCCGCTCCGGCTGCGGGGCTATGACGACCGGGGCACCGCGGAGACGACGGACGACCGGCCGATCTACAGCGTCGACGCGGCCAACTTCCTCCCGGTGCGCGAGCAGGCCGTGCTGAACAGCTCGCGGTGGCGGATGCAGCTGGGACTGAAGTACGTGTTCTAGACTCGGTCGAAGACGGTCGAAGATGGTCGAAGGCGGTCGAAGGTGGTGACTGCCAATGATGAAGGGGGATCGAATCAGGTCGATCCCCCTTCACCTTTCTGGCTTACCGTCTTCGACCGCCTTCGACCGCCTTCGACCACCTTCGACCACCTTCGACCTAAGTCCGGACCTTCCACAACAACACCAGCGCAATCATGGCAAACAGGATGTTGGGGACCCAGGCGGCGAGGGTCGGATCCATCAGCCCGCTGGCGCCGATGGCGCGGGTGAGGTTGATGAGCATCAGGTAGCTGACGGTCGTTCCCAGGCTGATGGCGACGCCGACGGCCGCCCCGGCCCGGGGCGCGGTCATCGCCAGCGGCCCGCCGAAGAGCGCGATGATGAAGCAGGCCACCGGCACGGCCACCTTGATGGCGCGTTCGACCGTGAGCTTTCGCACGTCGTTGCCGGAGCGCCGCATGGTCTCGATGTACCGCCCCAGCTCCTGGTAGTCCATCTCCGAAGGATCCTTCGCCTCCAGCAGCAGCTCCCGCGGTCCCTGGGTCAGGGACTTCAGTCGCGCCCGGCGGAACTGGAAGGTCGAGAGCACCCGGGATGAATCACCCAGGTAGTGGGTCGAGCCGCTCTGGAATCGCCAGTTGCCCGGGAGTGAGTCGTGGTAGACCACGCTGTCGGCCACCAGCGAAATGGTGGGGTTGTCGTCTCCTGTGCCGGGGCGCTCGAACACCACGTTTTCCATCCGCCGCATCTGGGTGTCGAGCAGGCGCACGGCGTAGAACCAGCCCTGGTCGGCCCGGTACACGAAGTTGTACCGGACCGTGATGCTGCTGACCTGCCGCTCCTTCTGCAGCTCCAGAGCGCGGGCCGAGGCGCGGGTCGAGATCTCCCCGATCAGGAAGCTCGCCCCGGCCGCAAAGCTCGCCGCGATGGCCAGGGGGAACAGCAGCCGGTGGAAGCTGATTCCCCCCGCCTTGGCGGCGGTGATCTCGGAGTTTCGCGAGAGCGGTCCCAGGGTGAACACGGTCGCAAACAGGGTCGCGGCCGGAATCATCTGCGACATGCTCTCCGGTAGCTGATACAGGTACGAAAGGGCAATCGTGCCGGCGGTAAGGTTGCGCTCCAGCAGCCGCCCCACCCGATCGGTGGCGTTGAGCAGCAGCTGGACCAGGGGGAAGCCCACCGCGGTGAGCAGGAAGATCCGGATCCACGAGGCGAGGACGTAGCGGTCGAGTATCAGCATGGTTCAGCGCCGCCCGCGGCGCAGCCAGCCGAACAGCAGGTCGATCAGGTCGGCCAGGTCGCCGCCCCGGGTGGTGCCGGTGCTCCGGCTCGCGGCCCACAGCCCCAGCAGACCCAGCACGCCGATGAGCACGTTCGGCGCCCACATGGCTGCCGCCGGGGTGAGGTACCCGCGATCCGCCAGCTGCTCCCCGCCGGTCATGCTGACGTAGAAGAGGGTGAAGATGAGCAGACTGCCGCCCAGCACCAGCCCCATGCCGCCCCGGGGAAACCGGAGCGCCAGCGCGATCCCGATCAGCACGAAGTTGAAGCAGGACACACTGATGGTGAACTTCTTGTGGATCTCGACTCCCAGGCTGTTGGCGGCGCGGGTCTCGCTCCGGAGCGTGCTTCGGGCTTCCGCGATGTCGCTCGGACTGCTCAGGATTACCGGGGCCAGTCCCCGGACGGAATCGGTCGGGCCTGGGGGCGCGGGGGTGAACGTCTGGGCCGGGGAGCGGAGCGCGACCGGCTCGCCTGACTGGCCCGGCATCCGGACCGCGGCATCCGCCGTCGAGGGGAAGATGACCTGGCCCAGCGCATCTTCGAAATCACGCCAGATCCCGCAGTGCCGCTCCTCGCGCAGCGCCGGCGGTGGCTCCAGGTCGATCGGAGGGATCCGGAGAGTCGAGCGAAGATCCCGCCGGGTGTGTTCCTCGCGCCGCGCCAGGGTCCGGCGGGCTTCCTCCCGGGCCACCACCCGCCGGTCGATCATCTGGCAGACACTCAGTTCCCGGTCGCCCCGCGCGGCCAGTTCGGTGCTGCGTTCCAGCACGTCGGCCACATCCTTCGCGCGGATCGTGTTCTGGACGAACTGGGTCACCCGGACCGTGGCTTCCTCCTCCGGGCGGTACTCGTGCACCTCGCCGTGGTGCAGCAGCAGCCGCAGGTTGCGCCCGTTTTCTTCGAACATCATCGAGCCGCTGTCGGCGTAGATCACCCGCCGGGCATTGGGCAGACTCAGGTCGTAGATGGTCACGTCCCGCAGCCGGCCGGTCCCCTGCTCGATGTAGCTGGCACGGATGAAATACTCGGTGGGGGGCAGCTGGTTGACCACCTGCTCCCGCATGGTCAGCGTGGGCCGCTTGCGGCCGATGTCCATCTGGAGGGTCCGGAGCCGGGCATTGCTGCGGGGCAGGACCTGGTCGATGAAGAGGAAATTGATCACCGCCATGCAGACCCCGGCCAGCACTACCGGACGGAGCATCTGCGCCACGCTGATCCCGGTCGAGCGCATGGCGGTAATCTCGTTGTCCGCCGCCAGGTGGCTGAACCCGTACAGCACCGCGACCAGCACCGCCATCGGCAGCGTCAGGGCCACGATGAACGGCAGGTAGAGCAGCAGCACCTCGGTGATCACGTCGGCCGGGAGACCCTTGCCCACCAGCTCGCCGAATCGCTTGGCGATCTGGTTCAGCATCAGGATCCCCGTCAGCGCGGTCAGCGCGAAGAGAAAGGGCGCGAGCAGCTGCCCGAGCAGGTAGCGGGAGATGAGGCGCATCACTCTAAAACTATCCTTCTCCGGGTCGGAAGGTCGGAAGGTCGGAAGGTCGGAAGGTCGGAAGGTCGGAAGGTCGGAAGGGTCGGAAGGTGGGAAGCCGACGTTTCCGACTTTTCCGACTTTTTCCGACGCCGTTTCCGACTTAGTTTAGTCATGCTCCGTTCCATGCTGCTGGCTCTGCTCCTGGCCGGGTGCCGGGATACCACTCCGCCCATCCCCGAATTCGACGGGGATCAGGCCCTCCAGTACGTTCAGACTCAGCTCGATTTCGGCCCGAGGATCCCGGGTAGCGAGGGACACAGCCGGATGGCGGCCTGGCTCGACTCCCTCCTGCGCACCCGCGCCGACGAAGTCGTGGTCCAGGCCTGGGAGCACGCCTCGGCCGACGGGAAGACCCTCCCCATGCGGAACTTTGTCGCCCGGTTCAACCCCCAGGCAACGTCCCGGCTCCTGTTCCTGGCCCACTGGGAGACCCGGCCCGTAGCCGATGGTCCCGCCAGCAGCGACACCACCGCGGCGGTGCCGGGCGCCAACGACGGCGCCTCCGGAGTGGCCGTCCTGCTCGGCATGGCCGACGCGCTCAAGAAGACCCCGCCGGCCGTTGGCGTGGATCTGCTCTTCGTTGACGGCGAGGACTATGGCGACTGGACCGCCCGGACCGATGTGCTCATCGGGTCGAAGTATTACGCGCAGCATCCGGTCGGCCCGCGGCCCCGGTTCGCGGTCCTGTTCGATATGGTCGGGGACGCGATGCTCCAGATCCCGAAGGAGTCGTACTCCGTTACCGGCGCTCCCGAGGTGGTGGACCTGATCTGGAGCACGGCCGCGCGCATGGGCCACCAGGCCACCTTCCTCGATCAGCAGGGCACCGCGGTTACCGACGACCACATCCCGCTCCAGGAAGCGGGCTTCAAGGCGATCGATCTCATCGATTTCAATTACGGTCCCGATAACAGCTACTGGCACACGCCGCAGGATACCTTCGACAAGGTGAGCGCCCGCTCGCTGAAGACGGTCGGAGATGTGGCGCTGGCGGTGATCCGGGAAGCCCGACCTTAGCTCGGTCGAGACAGTCGAAGACGGTCGAAGATGGTCGAAGGTGGTCGAAGATGGGGGCCGTCGGTAACCACCTTCGACTGCCTTCGACTGCCTTCGACCGTCTTCGACTTTTCGACGTGGTCCGCGTAACCAGGGTACCGCCCCGTCGGACCACCCCCCGTATCGTCGGGGAATGTCGAAGTCTGAACGCCGAGTC
>DASTEX010000150.1:0-4035 GCA_035709185.1 Gemmatimonadales bacterium | reverse complement strand
GGCCAGCGCGCCGGCCGTGTGCCAGTCCGGCACACCCGGACATCTCCCGTCCGTCATTCTTCACCTTCTGGCGAGGGGGGTAGTCATGCGCTCGACCGCCATGCTGTTCGCGGGGACGCTGCTGTTTCTGGCGGCTCCGCTGCCGTCAGGCCGGGGACCGGCTGCCGTACGGGCCGGGACCATCGAGGGAACCATCCGCAATGCCGCGGGCCAGCCGCTCCAGGGCGCCCGCGTGTCCGCTGGAACCGCCGTTACGACCTCTGCGGCAAACGGGACCTATCGGCTGACCGTACCGGCCGGAAAGGTCGTCATCCGGGTGGTCGCCCTGGGCTACCAGGCGGCCAGCCATTCGGTGCGGGTGGCCGAAGGGGCGGTGTCCCGGGCCGACTTTACGCTGAAGCCGGCTGCCTTGAGTCTGGACGAGCTCGCGGTCACCGCGAGTTCCGGGACCAGGGTACAACGCTCGCTGGGGTTCGCGGCCGTCCCCGCTCTCCGCCGGGAGGCGTTCAACACCGAGGAATATCACGCCATCGTGGAGAACGCGTGGCGCTCCCCCGAGCGCTACCCGCTGTCGACCTTCTCCAGCGACGTCGACGCCGCCTCCTACGGCAACATTCGCCGGTTCCTGAAGGAGGGGAAGCTGCCTCCGAAGGACGCGGTGCGCGTGGAGGAGATGGTCAACTACTTCCGCTACGACTACCCGGCGCCGCGCGGGCCGGATCCGGTCTCGGTCACGACCGAGGTGGCCGACGCGCCCTGGCGGACCAATCACAAGCTGGTCCTGATCGGGCTCCAGACCGCGCGGATCCCGATGCGGGACCTCCCGCCCAACAACCTGGTGTTCCTGCTCGACGTGTCCGGCTCGATGCAGCCGGCCAACAAGCTACCGCTGGTCAAGTCGGCCTTCCGGCTGCTGGTAGACCAGCTCCGGCCGATGGACCGGGTGGCGATCGTGGTCTACGCCGGCGCGGCCGGAATGGTGCTGCCTTCCACCCCCGGCTCCGAGAAGGAGCGGATCCTGGAAGCCATCGACCGGCTGGAGGCGGGAGGAACCACCGCGGGTGCCGCCGGCATCCGGCTGGCCTACCAGACCGCCCGGCAGCACCTGATGTCCGAAGGCAACAACCGGGTCATCCTCGCCACCGACGGCGACTTCAACGTGGGCACGAGCAGCGACGGGGAACTGACCCGGCTAATCGAGGAGCAGCGCCAGCACGGCGTTTTCCTCACCGTGCTCGGCTTCGGCATGGGCAACCTGAAGGACTCCAAGCTGGAGCTGCTGGCCGACAAGGGCAACGGGCACTACGCCTATGTGGACGACCTGATGGAAGCCCGGAGAATGTTCGTCCAGGAACTGGGGGCCACGCTGCTCACGGTCGCGAAGGACGTGAAGCTCCAGGTGGAGTTCAACCCGTCGCGGGTGGCCGCCTACCGGCTGGTGGGCTACGAGAACCGGCTGCTGGCGGACGAGGACTTCAACGACGACGCCAAGGACGCCGGGGACATGGGCGCGGGGCACTCGGTAACGGCTCTGTATGAGATCGTCCCGGTGGGCGCGCCGCTGGACGTCAAGCTCGGCACGGTGGACGGGCTCAAGTACCGCGAGGAGAATCGGCCCCGGCCGGGGCGCAGCGACGACTGGCTCACGGTCAAGATCCGCTACAAGCAGCCCGACAGCGGGCGGAGCCAGCTGCTGACCCACGTGGTGAAGGACGAATCCGAGCCGTCGGCCACCTTCCGCTGGGCTACCGCGGTGGCGGGCATCGGTATGCTGCTCCGCGACTCGGAGCACAAGGGCGAATGCACCTGGCCGGCGATGCTGGAGCTGGCGAAAGGAGCGAAGGGAACCGATCCGGACGGCTATCGGAGTGAGTTCATCCGGCTGGCGGAAGTGGCAAGCACGCTTTCGCGTTAGGCGGGCAGGCGGGCAGGCGGGCGGGTGGTATGCGGCAGCGTAGTTGGGCCGCCCGCCAGTCCGCCGGTCCCGCCCGTCAGAACCGGCGCAGATCCACCACCCGCTTCGCCTTGCCCAGCGACCGCTCGAGCGTGCCCGGTTTCACCAGCTGGACCGTGGCGGTCACGCCGACCAGCTCCTTGATCCGGCGGGCGACCGTCGTCGCGGTGACCTCGAGCGCCCCGTCGGCCTCGGGCCCGCCCGGCTTGAGCTCCGATACCACCGTGAGGTCGTCCATCCGCCCGTCCCGGCGGAGCTCCAGCACGTAATGGCTGCTGAGCCGCGGATCGCCTAACAGGATCTCTTCGATCTGGGTGGGGAAGACGTTGACTCCCCGCACAATCAGCATGTCGTCCGAGCGGCCGCTGATCCGGGCCATCCGCCGCATGGTTCGCGCGGTGCCGGGCATCAGACTGGTCAGGTCCCGGGTCCGGTAGCGGATCAGCGGCTGCGCTTCCTTGGTAAGGGTGGTGAGGACCAGCTCGCCGGTGGTGCCGTCGGCAACGGTTTCGCCGGTCGCGGGGTCGATGATCTCGGGGTAGAAGTGATCCTCCCAGACGTGGAGCCCGTCCTTGGTCTCGACGCACTCGTTGGCCACCCCGGGGCCCATCACTTCCGAGAGGCCATAGATGTCCACCGCGTCGATGTCGAATCCTTCCTCGATCTCCCGCCGCATGGATTCGGTCCAGGGCTCGGCCCCGTGAATCCCGATCCGGAGCGATGAGGCGCGCGGATCCAGTCCCTGGCGCTCGAACTCGTCCGCGATCGCCAGCATGTACGATGGAGTCACCATGATGACGTCGGGGCGGAGCTCGTGGATCAGGCGCACCTGCTTCTCGGTCTGGCCGCCCGACATGGGGATCACGGTGCAGCCCATCCACTCCGCTCCGTAATGCGCTCCCAGTCCGCCGGTGAACAGCCCGTAGCCGTAGGCCACGTGCACCAGGTCGCCGGGCCGCACGCCGGCCGCGCGCATCGAGCGCGCCATCAGCCGGGACCAGGTCTCGATGTCGCGGGCGGTATATCCCACCACCGTGGGGTGGCCGGTCGTTCCCGATGAGGCATGAACCCGCACCAGCTGCTCCCGCGGGACAGCCAGCATGCCGAAGGGATAGTGCTCGCGGAGGTCGTCTTTGGTCGTGAAGGGAAAACGGGGAAGGTCCGCCAGGCCGCGCAGGTCCGCAGGATGGACTCCGGCAGCGTCGAGCCGGCGCCGGTAGAGCGGCACATTGCGATAGGCGTGCTCGAGCACCCGGCCCAGCCGCTCGAGCTGAAGCGCGGCCAGCTCGTCGCGCGAGGCGCGCTCGATTGGTTCCAGTTCTTCAATCCCGGATGACATCGGAACCCCTTGAGGGCGGGCAGGTGGTCTGTCGGGGGCCCGAGAAGCAGCGTCCCTTGCTCGTGCCTGCAGTTACCGCCCGCCCGCCCGCCAGACCGCCTGCCCGCCCGTTACCAACCCATCGCCGCAATCACGCTCCTAAACTCCGCCGCTGATCGGAGCGGCGCCAGTCCCGGCCACCCGAGCACGACGGCCGGCAGCAAGGCCTCGCGCTGCTTCACCGCCTGGTGCAGGCAGGCAAATGCCTCGTCCTGGTGCCGCGCATTGGCGGCAGCCGCCGCCAGCATCGTCAGCTGGACCGGCTCGAGCGCAGCCCGGCCGCGGAGTTCGGCGTACACCGCTTCGGCGGTGTCGGTCCGTCCGGAGGTCGCCGCGCCAATCGAAACCGCCGTCAACAGCCAGGGGTGGCGGCCGAAGCGGCCGAGGATGCCGGGCGCCGCCGCGAGGACCTCGTCGATCCGTCCGAGCAGGGCGAGAGCCAGCAGCAGACTCCAGTGGGAATAGAGCGAGTCGGGGTCCAGCTCAACGGCCCGGCGGGCGCTGACCAGTGCGGCCTCGAAGCGTCCCGCGAAGCTCAGGGCGATGGAATGACTGGTGAAGGCATAGCCGCTTTCGGGGTCCTGCTCGATGGCGGCCCCGACCTCGCGGATCGCGGCATCATGGTCGCCCCGGATGTACGAGAGATCGAAGAGCGCCCGGAGGATGCGGGTGTCGGGATTGAGCGGATCGAGCGCCAGGGCGC
>DASTEX010000149.1:0-6883 GCA_035709185.1 Gemmatimonadales bacterium | reverse complement strand
GGAGGCCGACCACGCCGGGGAGACGCTCCAGCTGATCGGCCGCCAGAAGGGCGTCATCGGTGACGCCGAATTCCACCATGTAGCGGGCTCCGAGGGACGCAATCAGCGCCCGCGGGGTCCCCAGGGCGATCACTTTCCCGTGGTCCACGATGGCCACCCGGTCGCAGAGCTGCTCCGCTTCCTCCATGTAGTGGGTGGTAATGAGTACCGTGCGACCTCGGACCCGGAACTGCTGGATCAGCTCCCAGATCTGGCGGCGCGATTGGGGATCGAGCCCGGTAGTGGGCTCGTCGAGGAAGAAGAGCTCGGGGTCGGACACCAGTCCCAGCGCCAGCGCCAGCCGCTGCTTCTGCCCGCCCGACAGCTGTCCCACCCGGCCGTTGCGCTTCTCGCCCAGCTGGACCGCGTCGATCACTTCCTCCAGCGGGCGGGGTTCGCGGTAGAAGCTCCGGAACAGATTGATGGTTTCGGCCACCGTGATCTTCTCGGCCAGCTGGGTTTCCTGGAGCGAGATCCCGATCCGCTCCCGCAGCTCGCGCTCGTCCCGGTCCCACCGGCGGCCCAGGATCTCGACCGTGCCGCTGTCGGGGGTATTGAGACCCTCGCAGATCTCGATGGTGGTCGTCTTGCCGGCGCCGTTGGGACCCAGGAGCCCGAAGCACTCGCCGGTGGCGACCTCGAGGTCGAGCCCATCCACGGCCACGACGGTGCCGTAGGTCTTCCGGAGATTGGATAGGCGGATGGCGTGCATGAAAGGACTTGGGACTCAGGACTTGGGACTAAGCAGTGCGTAAGGACGAGGAACCAAGATAGTCACGGACCCACTTAGTCCTAAGTCCCAAGTCCTAAGTCCTGAGTCCTATGTCCTGCGTCCTTTGGGTCGTGAGCAGCCGCTCGGTGAAGTCCAGGCGGGATTCCAGCTCGTTGACCCGGGACTCCAGCAGCACGATCGCATCGTCGCGGCTGGCCAGTTCGGATTCCAGCGCGGCGATGCGGTCGTCATACTGTTTCAGCATTCCCCGGCGGTGCGAGCCTTTCCCGCTCCAGTCGCCCCGCGACATCTTCGACCACATTATCGCCATGACAACGCCGAAGATGACCCACATCATGTCCGTGCGCTCCTCTCATCAGGTGGCCGGTTGATCTCGCAGCGCCTTGATCTTGTCGGCGGCGCGGTTGAGGATCTCCACGATGCTCCGGATCCGGGGGTCGCCCGGGCCGAGGCGCCAGGCATCACGCCACGCCGCGGCGGCGAGCCGGGTGAAGGCCTGGCTCAGCTCACCCATCGCCCCGCCGGTGAAATCACGCACCGTCTCGCGGACCCGGTCGAAGATCTCTTCGATCGTGTCCCGGTGCTGATCGAGGAACGCCTCACCTTCGGGCGTGATGTGGTAGGTCTTGCGGCCCTCGGTCTCCACCGCGCGGACCAGTCCCTGGTCGGCGAGCAGCTCCAGAGTGGGGTACACCGTGCCCGGCGAGGGGGTGTACCAGCCCCCGAAGCGCTCTTCGATTTCCTTGATGATCTCGTATCCGTGGCGCGGCTTCTCCCGCAGCAGTCGCAGGATTACGTACTTCATCTCGCCCGATTCGAAGACCTGGCCCCGGCGGCGGCGGGGGCCACCGCCCCATTCTTTCTGCCACCGACGAGCCCAGCGATCGGGGTCCAGTTCGGCAAATATGTCGGCAAACCAATCACTTCCACGTGCGCACATAGGCCCAGAACTCCTCGATAAGCGTACGATATATCGTACGGAATATCGTGAGACCTGTCAAGATATATCTAGCATGTGAGCTTCGTTATCGTAGCTTTCAACCATGCTCGACATCGTCTTCCGCATCATCCGGGTGATCCCGGTTCTGGCCCTCATTGCGGTCCTGGGGTTCTTCGCCTTCGCTGCCCCGTACGCCGACAGCCAGCGCAACCGGCTGGCTGCGGTCGAGCTTCCGCCGGTCGACTCGATCAGCCAGGCGCTGCATTCGCGCCTGATCGTGGTGGATCTGCACGCCGATGCGCTGCTCTGGCCGCGGTCCCTGACCGACCGATCGGCGCGAGGGCATGTAGATCTTCCCCGGCTGATCCAGGGCAACGTGGCCGTCCAGCTCTTCGGCGCGGTTACCCAGGTACCGGCGGGACAGAACTACGAGAGCAATCCGGCCGACAAGGACCAGCTCTGGATGCTGGCGGTTGCCTCGCGCTGGCCGGTTCGAACCTGGAGCGACGTGATGCAGCGGGCGATGTATCAGGCTTCCCGGTTCGAGGACGCCGCGCGGTCCTCCCGGGGCCGACTCGTCCTGGTGCGGACCCGGGAAGACCTCGACCTGCGAGTCCGGCTCCAGACCCGGGGTGACACCGGAACCGTCTCCGGCCTCCTGGCGCTCGAAGGACTGCAGGCCCTGGAGGGAAATCTGGCCCGGCTCGACACCCTCTTCCTGGCGGGTTACCGCGTCGCCGGCCTGACGCACTTCACCGACAACGCGGTCGGAGGGTCCTCGGCCGGCGAGCAGAAGGGTGGCCTGACGCCGTTCGGGCGCAGCGTGGTGGGTCGGATGGAATCGCTGGGCATGATCATCGACCTGGCGCACGCTTCGCCCGCGCTCATCAATGACGTGCTCGACCTGGCGCAGCGGCCGGTGATCGTCTCGCATACGGGGGTGCAGGGAACCTGTCCCGGTCCCCGCAACCTGAGTGATGACGCCATTCGCCGGATCGCGAAGAACGGCGGAGTGATCGGCATCGGCTTCTGGGACGCGGCCGTCTGCGACATCACGCCGGCCGGCATCGCGAAGGCCATGATGTACGTGGCCGACCTGGTGGGCAGCGGGCATATCGCGCTGGGCAGTGACTTCGACGGCGCCACCACTACCGCATTCGATGCTTCCCAGCTGGTGCAGATTACCCACGCGCTTCGACTGGCCGGCTTTTCCGACGGGCAGATCGAAGGGATGATGGGCGGCAATGCGCTTCGGGTGCTCCGCGCCGGACTTCCCAGCCGGTAATTGGGGTAATTGGGGTCAGACTCCTATTAGCCGTGCCCGTGGCACCATCGGAAGGCGGCTAAGCCGGCTAATAGGAGTCCGACCCCAATTACCCCAATTACCGCGGAACAGGAGAGACGGCCATGCGGGCCCAGGTGCTCCAACGCATCGGCGAGCCGCTCGGCCTGGTGGATCACGAGCGGCCCGAACCCGGCCCGGGACAGATCCGTCTCCGGGTGCGGGCCTGTGCCGTCTGCCGCACCGACCTGCACGTCATCGACGGCGACCTTCCCGGGCCCAAGCTTCCCCTCGTTCCGGGACACGAGATTGTCGGTGAAGTAGACGCCGTCGGTCCGGGTGTGACCGAATGGCAGGTGGGCGAACGGGCCGGCGTGCCCTGGCTGGGATGGACCTGCGGCAGCTGCAGTTACTGCCGGTCCGGGCGCGAGAACCTCTGCGATGCGGCCCGGTTCACCGGCTATCAGCTCGACGGCGGCTATGCCGAATACACGGTGGCCGAGGCCAGGTTCTGCTTCCGGCTGCCGGCTTCGTACAGTGACCAGGAGGCCGCGCCGCTGCTGTGCGCCGGCCTGATCGGCTATCGCTCGCTTCGGGCGGCAGGAGCCGGAGAGACGCTGGGCCTCTACGGCTTCGGCGCGGCCGCGCACATCGTGGCGCAGGTGGCTCGCTGGGAAGGGCGGCGGATCTTTGCCTTCACCCGGCCGGGCGATCTGGCGGCCCAGGAATTCGCGCTGACGCTGGGAGCGGAGTGGGCCGGGGCCTCGGATCAGGCTCCTCCCGAACCGCTGGACGCCGCCATCATCTACGCACCGGTGGGCCCGCTCATTCCGGCGGCCCTGCGGGTGGTGAAGCCGGGTGGACGGGTGGTCTGCGCCGGCATCCACATGACGGACATTCCCTCCTTCCCGTACGCTTTCCTCTGGGGTGAGCGCTCGGTCAGCTCGGTAGCCAACCTGACCCGGCGGGACGGGGAGGAATTCCTGGCGCTGGCACCGAGAGTGCCGGTGGTGATCGAGGTGCAGCCCTTCCCGCTGGAACAGGCCAATGCCGCGCTGGACGCCCTGCGTCACGGACGGCTGCGGGGGGCGGCCGTGCTGACCATGTGATCCGCCTTGCGCGGGATGCCCTTCCGGCCGAGAATACCCTCATGACATTGCATACAATTTGGCGCACAATAGTCGCCGTCGGGGTGGTCCTGTCGCTGCCGGCAGGACTCCAGGCCCAGCGGGCCAGCGAGCGCTTCACCAAGCGGGAAACGATGATCCCCATGCGGGACGGGATCCGGCTCAACACCGAGATCTACCTGCCGAAACAGGCACCGGGTCCGCTGCCGGTCGTGCTGACCCGAACCCCCTACGGCCTGGGGCACGACCAGGACGGATTCAGCCCGGCGCTCTCGACCTCGTACCGCGAGCTGGCAGAGGACGGGTACATCTTCGTGTTCCAGGACATCCGGGGCCGCTTCAAATCGGAAGGTCAGTTCGTGATGCTCCGGCCGCCGAGGGATCCCTCCGACCGGCGCGCCATCGACGAGGGCACCGACACCTGGGACACCATCGACTGGGTGCTCAAGAACATCCCCGGGCACAACGGACGGGTGGGCATGCTCGGCATCTCCTACGGCGGTTGGCTCACCGTGATGGCAATGCTCGATCCCCATCCGGCGCTCCAGGCGGTCTCGCCCCAGGCGTCGCCCGCCGACATGTGGCTGGGGGATGACTTCCACCACAACGGGGCCTTCCGGCTGAGCTACGGCTTCGAGTACGCCACCATGATGGAAACCACGAAGGAGATCACGCCCTTCCCCTTCGATGAGCACGACGTCTTCGAGTGGTTCCTGAAAGTGGGCACGCTGGCGAACATCAACCCCCGCTATCTCCAGGGAAAGATCCCGACCTGGAACGACTACGCGAGTCATCCCGACTACGACGCCTTCTGGCAGCGGCAGGGCGTGGCGCGCTACCTGACCCGGGTAACGCTGCCGACGCTCAATGTGGCCGGCTGGTGGGACCAGGAAGATTTCTACGGACCGCTCAAGATCTACGAGCTGCTCGAGCGCCACGACAGCAAGGGTGTCAACCGGATCGTGGTGGGTCCCTGGAATCACGGAGGGTGGGCCCGGGGAGACGGTGAGGCACTGGGCCGGATCAAGTTCGACCAGCCGACCTCGCGCTACTACCGGCAGGAGATTCAGCGTCCCTGGTTCGCCCATCATCTCCGGGGCGCCCCCGACCCCAACCTGCCCGAGGCACTGGTCTTCGAGACGGGAGCCAACAAGTGGGTCCCGTACGAGACCTGGCCCCCGGTGCGGGTGAGCACCACCCGGCAGCTGTATTTCCATCCCCAGGGAAAGCTGTCGTTCGAGAAACCGTCGGATACCAGCCGCACGGCGCACGACGCCTACGTCTCCGATCCCAACCGGCCGGTGCCGTACCGGGCGCGGCCGATTCTCCCGATGACTGAACGCGGCTCCACCTGGCCGATCTGGCTGGTGGATGACCAGCGCCATGCCCACCTGCGGCCCGACGTGCTGTCGTGGGAGAGCGAGCCGCTGACCGAGGACCTGGTAATTTCGGGCCACGTGCTGGCCAATCTCTTCATCTCCACCAGCGGCACCGACGGCGACTGGGTCGTCAAGCTGATCGACGCCTATCCCGAGAAGTACGAACCGGATCCGACGTTAGGCGGCTACCAGCTGATGGTGGCGAACGAGGTGATGCGGGCCCGGTACCGCGAATCGTGGGAGAAGCCCGTCCCGCTGGTTCCGGACCAGGTCACGCCCCTGGCGGTGGACCTGCGGCACGCCAATCACCGGTTCCGCAAAGGGCACCGGATCATGGTCCAGGTCCAGAGCACCTGGTTCCCGCTGATCGACCGGAATCCCCAGACCTTCGTGCCCAACATCTTCCAGGCGAAGGACAGCGATTTCATTCCCGCGACCCAGCGGGTGTTCCGGTCGGCGGCGCAGGCGTCGCACATCGCGCTCCCCGTCGTCAGCGGGGGGCTCACCCCGTGACGGTCTGACGGTCTGACGGTCGGACGGTCGGCTTGCTCCTGGTGCCCACAGGATTTGCCGTACATTGACCGCCCGACCGTCCTATTTGTGAAAATTGAAAAGTGGCAACCACTGTGCGATGCCCCGGTTGTTCTTTGCCCGGTTCAGCACGCCGATCTGGAGTCCGTGCAGCTCATCCGCGGTATTGAAGATCCCGATGGCCAGGCCCCGCTGCTGACCCTTGATCTGGGTGTAGGGTGAGATCGCGAGTCCGCGCATCTCCCAAGTCCTGAGCCATCCGGCGACGGTCGCTCCCCGGGTGTTGTCCGCCACGATCCGGCCCGCGGTCACTCCCAGCCCGGCCAGCCGGTCGTCGGCGACGATGGCGAGCCCCGCGAGGGTCACCCCGGTAATGCTCCGGTCGGACACGATGCCCAGGCCGGAGAGACTCAGCCCGGTGATGGACCCATCGGCTACCAGGCCCAACCCGCCGGCGCTCAGGCCCCAGAGATCGCCATCGACCACAACGCCGAGTCCTCCGAGCGAGATGTACGCCATGTCGCCTTGCGCGACGACTCCCAGGCCGGCGGCGTTGACCCCGAGCAAGGCGCCGTCCGCCACGAGCCCCAGTCCGGCGAAGTTGATGCCAGTCATACTGCCTTCGGAAACCGTGCCGAGGCCCGCGAGGTTGATGCCGATCATCCGGCCGTCGGCGATTACCGCCAGGCCCCCGAGGTTGATCCCTTCCAGGTCTCCGTCCGATACCACCGCCAGGCCACCGGCATTGATGCCTCGCACCCGGCCGTCCGCCACCAGCCCCAGGCCGCCGAGGTTGATTCCGTCCATGTCGCCGTCACCGACGGCGGCCAGTCCGCCGAGGTTGATGCCGCG
>DASTEX010000148.1:0-2553 GCA_035709185.1 Gemmatimonadales bacterium | reverse complement strand
GACCACACCGAGCTGCGGTTCGTGGTGGTACGGGCGGCCATCCTCGGCGTCATCCAGACCCTCCTCGTATTTCTGTTCGCTTTTACCTCCCGGGTGCTGGAAGGTCCGCCGGAGCTGGTGGTCCGGGCCGTCATCGTGCTGGCCGGGATTGCCGCGACCACGTTGCTGCCCGGCATCTGGACCCGGGCCCGCACCATCGAAGGTATCGCGGGCGCGGCCGGCATCGGGCTCGGCGCCACGTTCGTGTTTCTCGTGCTGGACGTCGCGATCCTGCAGCCGCTCGGGACCTACACCAACCGCTGGCTCGAGATCGGTGGCGGCAGCAACTGGTGGTATCATCCGGTCTGGTGGATGGTGGGGACCTTTCTGCCGTGGATGGGCGCGTTTGCGATGGCCAATCAGGCGGCCCGGCGGGGCGCCAGCCCGATCGGCGTGCTCTTCCTCGCGCTCGTTCTCACCGCTCTGCTCGGGGCGCTGGGTGTGGTCCTCGGCGTTCCCTACGCCGGGTGGAATCTGGGAACCTTCGCGGTGGCGTTTCTCCCCGCCATTGCGCTCACCGTGCTGATCACGGGACTGGGAGCCAGGCGGGGCTGACCATCGCGCGCGTTGACGACCGGGGCGGTTCAGCGACTCTTCAGGCCGGCGGGCGGTTCGGCTATCGCCGGGTCGCCCCATGATCCTCAAGTCGCTGATTCGCATCGTCGGCTGGCTGCTCACGCCCCTGGTGGCGTGGGCAGCTTCGTTTTTCGGCGCCTGGCTGATGGCGCTCGCCAGTCCCACCTTCAACGACAGCTCCATCGGGCTGCTGCTCTCCTTCGCCGGAGGCGCCACCGGCGCCATCACCGCCACGCTGCTCTGGATGCGCCTGCTGCGGCGCTCTCCCGAGCTGCGTGAGGCGCTCCAGGTGACGGAAGAGGGCATTCCGGTCGCGGCGGTCGAAGATGAGGCCGAAACGGTCGAAGACAGTCGAAGTCAGTCGCAGACAGTCGAAGACAGTCGAAGGCGGTCGATGGGGGGTGACGGACAGGAGGTGTGATACCATGAGGGTCTGGTTTGCATTCCTAACGCTCGTTCTGCCGGCCTGCGCCGGATCGCCGGACGCCGGATCCCGCCAGGATACGGCGGGGGCAGTGCCTGGCACGCAGGCTGCTCCAGAAACGCCACCGGCGGACAGCATGGTGCTGGAAGCGCCGGGAGGTGTTACCGTGTGGTTTACCGCGGCGCGTCCGGCCAAGGACTCGCTCGGCAATCCCTGTCAGGAGCGGGCGCTGCAAATCCGGCGCGATACCACCCGGGCCGGTGTGCCCCTGTTGTACACCCGCGAAGCGCCCACCCTGCTCGATTCCACGGCCATGCGGGCCGTGCTGTACCACGACTGCAGTCCCGGACCGGCGTACCGGGTGGATTTCGCCACCGTCAGCCCCCGGAGGATCTCACCATGATCCCGCATTCCCGAGTCGAGCCCGTCGTCCTGCTGCTGCTCGGCATGCCGCCCGCGCTGGCAGGCCAGGGATTCACCGTCGGCATGAACGGCCTGCTGGGCGACCCCAACCGCACCCAATACTCGGCGGGGTATCTCACCCCCCGGTTGGGTCCCTTTCAGGCCTCGTTAGGCGGCGCCGTCATCCAGGGCGACGACGGGCGCCGGTTCGGGGGGCAGGTCGAGCTCGATTTCTTCCGGGGCGCGCCGGGACGCTGGTACGGGGTGGCCTCGATCGGGGCCGGTTTGGCCGGCGACGGCGCCGAGAGTCCCTGGTTCGCCTGGTCCGCCGGCGCGGGGTACCGGGTCTTTTCGGTGGGCCAGAGCGACCTGGGCCTCGAGATCAGATACCATCGTTTCGCCGATCCGGACCGCTCGCTCTCGCTCGGTGCGCGGCTGGCGGTTCCCTTCGGCGGCAAGAAGGACACCCCGCCACCCTCGCTGCCGAGGGCACCGGCCGGCGGCGGGCCGCCCGCGGGCGACAGCACCGTACCGATGGCGGGCGGCCGGCCTCCGCTGGCGACCGTCGCGCCCAGCGGATCCGCTTCGGCTCTGCGCCAGGCTATTGTAGCCACCGCGACGGACGTGATGGGGGCGCCCTACCTCTGGGGCGGCAGCGCCGGGAACGGATTCGACTGCTCGGGACTGATCCAGTATGCCTACCGCGAGCACGGCATGGCCCTGCCACGCCGGAGCATCGACCAGGCGAACGCGGGGCAGCCGGTCCCGCGCGAGCTGGACCGGCTCTTGCCGGGAGACGTGCTCACCTTCTCGGAGCGCCCTGGCGGTGCCGTCACGCATGTGGGGATGTACCTCGGTGACCGCCGCTTCATTCACAGCAGTACGACGGGCGTCCGGGTGGACGTGCTCGGCCCCGACGGCGCCGGCAGCCGGTACTGGTGGGACCGCTGGGTCGGCGCCCGTCGCCTGGTTCCGGATTCGTAATGACGTTAGCCGTTAGCCGTTAGCCGAACTTCCTTGCGTCTATCGTGCGTCTCAGCTCTGGCCGCGTTAGGATGGAACGGCTAACGGCTAACGGCTAACGGCTAACGGTTTAGTCGGGATACCCCGAG
>DASTEX010000147.1:0-4914 GCA_035709185.1 Gemmatimonadales bacterium | reverse complement strand
GGTGGTGAAGATTCTTTCGGCCGCCGCCACCAGCCGCAGCTCCTTTCGTTCCTTCGCCTGGAGCACCAGCCGGCCCATTGCGGTTTCCAGCCGGCTGGTGAGAGCCTGCACCGCGTCGGGCGACGGTTCGCCCTCCTCCACCGGGGCAGGGTGCACCGGAATCGGCTCGCCGAAGCACACCAGGGCATCACTCCGGAAATGGGTACGGGCGGTGTAGAACAATCCCGTTGGCACCAGCAGGACCGGTCCGGCGCCGTTCACCCCCAGCGCAATGCGGGCCGCCCCGGTCCGGATTGGCCGGAGCGAGGGATCGTCGTGGGAGACGCCCTCCGGGAAGATGGCAATCGCGCCGCCGCCTGCGAGATGCTCCCGGGCCGCGCGGAACGTCTCCCGATTCTTCGACCGGTCGGCCTGGTCCTCCCGGCGGTAGACCGGGATCGCTCCGATCGAGCGCATGACCCAGCCCAGCAGCGGTTTGCGGAACAGCGGCTCGGCGGCGAGGGTGGAGACCGGACGGGCGACCGAGGCGAAGAGCACCAGCGGATCGAGCAGGGAATTCGGATGGTTAGGCGCGAACACCGCCGCGCCGCCGCCCGGCACGTGCTCCGCGCCCACTACTTCAACCCGGCGGAAGTAGACCCGGAGCAACGCGCGCAGCAGGAGCCGGATCACGGCTACCGTCGATGGACAATTGACAACTGACGATTGCTTCCAGCCAAGTCCCCGTCGCTCCTGGCGGAATGGCGAGTGCGATTGTCAATCGTCAATGGAGTGGTCACACGTGGGGGAAGTGGGGATTCCACGCCACTTCCCAGAGAAACCCATCGGGGTCGGCGAAGTAGCCGGTGTATCCGCCCCATTCGGCCTTCCCACCCAGCTTGACGATCCTTCCACCCCCGGCGGCCACCTCATTGAGCAGCTGATCGACCTCCTCGATGGATCGGACGTTGTGCGCCAGGGAGAATCCGGGAAATCCGCCACCCTCGTCCGGGACGCCGGCATCGGCGGCCAGGTCGTGGCGGGGGAAGAGCGCCAGCCAGGTCGGGCCCATCTCGAAGAAGGCCACTCCCGGCGGTGTCTTCCGCTGGGGCAACTTCAGAACGCCGGCGTAGAACCGGGTGGCGCGCTCGAGATCCTGCACGCCCAGGGTCACGAAACTGATGCGAGGTTCCATGGGACCTGTGCCAATACGGTTCAAGTATTCGGGTTCATTGAGAAGTGATCAAGGCCCGGCCATGTGAGTGTCAACAACCACCCCAAGGACTCGTCACCCCATATATAGACGGGCAGGGCGGTCGCTCGTTGCAGAATCATCAACTCGTTGAACCGCCAGGAAGGTGGGCGAGCATGCAGAACAAGATCAAATGTCAGGAATGTGGTGCTGAGTTCAACAGCCACGAGGAGCACGAACGCCACATGAAGACCGAGCACCAGACCAGCGAGACCCGGAAGACGTACGGCGCCGGTGGCGCCGGCGCGGGCTCCGGCGGTGCTCCGGGCCAGCCAGGCCGCGGCGATCGTGAATCCCAACAGGGCCAGACCGGCCGCTCCGGCGAGCGTCAGAGCCAGAGTGGTCAGCCGGGACGGGAGCAGGAACAACCGGGACGCGAGCCCGGGTCCCAGGGTGGCCAGAGTGGCCGGGAACAACGGCGCGATCGATAACTCACGATCGTGAGTAACAGAAGCGCCCGGGTGCAGCCGCACCCGGGCGTTTTTGTTTCCCCCCTTCCCGCTATTCACTGGCCCGTTGGCGAGCCTGGCTCAGATAGGCCGCCGGCAGCTCCAGCAGGCTCGCCAGCTTCCGCACCAGGTAGCCCTCGTGATCGGCCACCTTGCCGTCGGAGAGAATCACGCCCCACATAAGCTCGGCCAGGAGCATCTTCTGTCCCAGGTCGTAGTTCTCCCGGATGAGCCGGGTAAACTGGAAGTGATCGATGGACTGGCTTCGCTCGGTCTCGGCCAGGACGATAAGCTCCTTGCGGAGTGGCTCGTCCAGTCCGAAGTGCCGTCCCAGGGCATCCTCGATCCGGGCCTGCTCCTCCGGCGTGAACTCGCCGTCGGCGTGCGCCACCTCCAGCAGCAGGGCGCAGGCTGCGACCTTGACGCTGTCCGGGACCGCGTTCGACGGCTCGGCCGGGGCCACGGGTGCCGGGTTGAGGTGACGGTTGAAGAAGCGGCGGATGGGGTCGAGCACCAGTCTGAATCCTGTCCGGGGATACCACCATATTACTTCTTATAAGGACGATCGGAGTAATTGGGAGAGCGAAACCCGAATGAATAGTGCATAGTGTAGGGTGCATACTGTAGATCGGGTGCGAAGCCAGCATCTCCCCGAGGAGTCGGCAGGGCAACACTTCTACACCAGGACTCTGCACTATTCACCACGCATTCAGGTTTTTCCTTCCCACCGTCCTCAAATTTTTCCTATGCGACGCGTGATGACGATCGGAAGCCTGCTGGTGGCGGTGGTGGCCGCCGGACACCTGAGCGGGCAGCGCGGGTGGAACCGGGTGCAGGTCGAACCCAACGTGCCCTACGACGGCCGGTTCACCTTCGCCCGCATCCGTTATACGGTGTACCGGCGGAGCGGGTGGGAGTTCGACTACCCCACCATGGAACGCAACCTGATGACGATGATGCAGCAGGTTTCGCTGCTTCGGCCCCACGTTCGGGGCAGCAACGTGCACGACCTGGACGATCCCGAGCTGCTCAAGTACCCGGTGGCGTACCTGTCGGAGCCGGGCTTCTGGATCCCGAGCGAGTCCGAGGTCAAGGGGCTCCGGACCTGGCTGGCGAAGGGCGGGTTCCTCATCGTCGATGATTTCAGGCTGCGAGAATGGGACAACTTCGAGCACCAGATCCGGCGGGTGTTGCCGGATGGGCGGATCGAGCGACTGACGCTTTCGCACCCGGTGTTCGATGCGTTCTTCCGGATCAAGACGCTCGACATGTCGTATCCCCACGACCCGTACCTCAAGGCCGAGTTCTACGGCATCCACGAGAACAATGATCCGGCCCGGCGGCTGATGGTGGTGATCAACTACAACAATGACATCGGCGATTACATGGAGTGGTCGGCCGATGGCTGGTGGCCGGTCGACGTGACCAACGAGGCGTACAAGTTCGCCATCAACTACGTCATCTATGGACTTACTCACTAGGGACTCAGGACTTGGGACTTAGGACTTAGTCCGCCCGACCCCACCCAGGGTATCCCCGGCCGCACCTGCCACCAGTTCCAGGGAGGGGCAGGGTGGACTTAGTCCCAAGTCCTAAGTCCTAAGTCCTTATATTGCATCGTCTCTAAAGAATGAGAACAGATGACCGTTCTGGTCCTGGTCGGGGTTCTCCTGCTGGGCTACGGCATCCTGACCTTCAACCGGCTGACGCACCTGCGGCAGCTGGCCGACAACGCCTGGGCCGACATCGACGTGCAGCTCAAGCGCCGGCACGACCTGATTCCTTCGGTGGTATCGGTGGTGAAAGGCCACGCCGGATACGAGCGGGGCACCCTCGAGGCGGTAACGGAGGCCCGGAGTCAGGCGATCCAGGCCACCTCACCGGGAGAGAAGGCCCGGGCCGAGGAGCCGGTGGAACGCTCGCTGCACCGGGTCTTCGCCATCGCCGAGGCCTATCCCGACCTGCGGGCGGTGGAGAGCTTCCGGCAGCTCCAGCTCACGCTCAGTGACATCGAGGACCACCTGCAGAACGCGCGCCGCTACTACAACGCGGTGGTCCGTGACTTCAACACCAGGATCGGGCAGTTCCCCTCCAACCTGGTGGCGAAAACGATGGGGTTCCGGCCCCGGGAATTCTTCGGCATCGAGGACGACCGCGAGCGGGCGGTTCCCGCGGTGGAGACCGATACATGAGAGCGGCCGCCCTGCTCGCGATCCTGCTGGTGCCGCTCTCGCGGGCGATGGCCCAGCGCACACTGACGATCGAGAAATTCGATGCCCGGATCGCGGTCAACCGGGATGCCTCGATCGACGTGTCGGAGACCATCACCGCCCGGTTCACCGGTTCCTGGAACGGCATCTATCGCACCATCCCGATCAAGTACCGCACGCCCCAGGGACTCAACTGGACGCTCGGCATCGACTTTCAGGGCGCCACCGACGAGAACGGCCAGCGGCTCCGGACCGAAACCAGCCGGGAAGGGCATTACCTCAAGTACAAGATCTGGGTCCCCGGGGCGGAGGATGCCACCCACACGATCCGGCTCCAGTACCGGGCCACCAACGGGCTTCGCTTCTTCGAAGATCACGACGAGCTCTACTGGAACGTGACCGGCGACGAGTGGGACGTTCCGGTCGGGTATGCTTCGGCCACGATCGAGCTGCCGGCTGGGGCCGCCGGAGTGCGCGCGATCGCGTTCAACGGGGTGTACGGCGCCACCACCCAGGACGCGACGGTGGAGCCCAGCGGGACGACCGTCCGGATCACCATGCCACGCGAGCTGGGCTTTCGCGAAGGGCTGACGGCCGTGGTGGGATGGAACAAGGGAGTGGTGGAGGAGCCGTCGGCGGGGGAGCGCGCTGCCGGCGTACTGAGCAGCAACTGGCCGCTGATTCTACCCATCCCGGTGTTCCTGCTGGTGTTCACCATCTGGCGCCGGCGCGGCCGCGACCCGCGGCAGCGGCCGGTCTCGGTCCAGTACCAGCCGCCGGAAGGGATCACGCCGGGTGAGGCCGGAACGCTGCTGGACAACTCGGCCGACATGCGGGACATCACGGCCACGATGGTGGATCTGGCCGTGCGGGGCTACCTCAAGTTCGAGGAACGGGACGAGCGGAAGCTGTTCGGGCTGATCGGGGGCCGGGAGTATGTCCTGCACCAGCTGAAGCCGGAGCCGGAGTGGTCCGGGCTGAACCCCCACGAACGGCGGGTCCTGAGCGGAATCTTCGACGGTCA
>DASTEX010000146.1:0-2969 GCA_035709185.1 Gemmatimonadales bacterium | reverse complement strand
CGCAGCCCTCGCTCGCGGAATTTCCGGAACAGCTCGTCGACGTTGTCGGTGGTCACGACGATCGCTTGTCCGAATTCCCCGTCCCCCCGGTGACTGGAAAGGAAGAGGTGGTGTCCTTCGCGAGTGAGGGCGCTGAAGCCCGGATCGGTCAGGTCCTCATCGCGATCGACCGGTTCGAAATCGAGGACCGTCGTATAGAAGGTGACCGAGCGCTCGATACGGCGGCAACGGACCGTGGGAATGATGGCCATGGGGGGCAACTCCTGCAGCGGGCGTCGTCTAACGTATCATCGCCTGAACCCCGCCCGCGGTGGCTTGACTCTCCCGGCCGGGTGTGTACTTTGCAATATCAAGCACTTTTCTGCCGTGGCGGTGATGAATCAGTGGGTGAGACGGATCCGCGGCGCGATCGGCATGGCCCTGACCTGGGCGGCCGGATGGGCCCTCGCCGGTATGTTGATCGGGGTAACCTCATTGTTGCTGCCCGGTCTTCCGTGGGACGTGTTCTTCGAGGTGTTCGATGCCCCGTTGCCGGCGCTGGCGGTACCCGGCTTCTTCGGTGGTCTGTTCTTTTCGGCCGTGCTGGGAATCGCCGCGCGCCGTCGCCGGCTGGATGAACTGTCCCTTCCCCGATTCGCCGCCTGGGGGGCGCTGGCTGGTCTGTTGTTGAGCCTCTTCCCGGCGGCCCTGGTCGCTGTGGGGCTGGCGAGCATGGGGCGTCCGGAGCAGCTGTGGTCCTTCACTGCCTTTATCAGCGGTCCGCTGACCCTGCTGAGCGCAGCCTCAGCCTCGGGTTCGCTGCTGCTGGCCCGCAAGGCGGAGAACCAGCAATTGCTCAACCGCGGACTGGAGTGACCGACCCGGGGCGTAGGGAAGAAGATCATGGAAGTACTGACGGGCCCCTCGGCCCGATCCTGATCTTGAGGCCTGCCGCGACTACCCGTCGCGCACGAGCACGATCTTGCCGATCACGCCTCCCTTCCCCAACAGCTCCTGAGCCCGTCTTGCCTCGGCCAGCGGAAAGCGCTGCGCGATGAGCGGCTGGAGCTTCCGCTGCTGAAGCAGGTCGAGCAAGGTGATCAGATCTTCCCGGAACCAGGCCGGTTTCAGCCGTTTGAACCACTGAATGCTGTAGGGGACGATCCGCTTCCGGCCCGGGAGCAGCCAGCCGCCGGCGATATAGAGTGCGAAAATGGCAGTCCCCCGAAAGCGCTGCCGGCGCCCGGGACGCTTCGAGGTCAATCCTTCTCCCCGCAACGAGGTGGAGAGGCCATAGCCTACCACCCTCCCGCCGGGCCGGAGCGCCTGGCGGGAGTGCCACAGGTGGGGCCCTCCGATGGGATCGAAGACGGCGTCCACGCCCTCGCTGGTGCGGCGGTGAATCTCTTCCACAAAATCCTGCTGCCGGTAATCAATCGGAATGCCGCCGAGTTCGGAGACGGCGGCCGCTCCTCGGGCTGAACAGGTGCCATACATCTCCAGCCCGGCCAGTCGGCCAAGCTGCAGCAGGGCGGTGCCGACGCCACCGGCCGCGCCGTGAATCAACACCCGCTGGCCCGGCCTGACCCGGGCGGAATGCTGCATCATCTGATGCGCCGTGATGTAGTTCAGCACCAGGCTCACAGCCTCGGCGGGATCTAACCCGTCTGGCACCGGCACCAGCTCGCGTTGCGGCAGGCAGACGAACTCCGCATAGGCCCCGCTGATCGGCATCGCGGCCACCATCTGGCCGGCTTCGATTCCCGAGACCCCGTCGCCCAACCGATCCACCCGGCCAACCAGATCCCATCCGGGTGTGTACGGCGGTCGCGGTGTTTCGGGATGAATGCCTTCCCGCGCCAGTATGTCGGGCAGGGAAACACCGGCGGCCAGTACGTTCACCCGCACTTCGCCCGGCTTTGGCTCCGGGCACTCTTCCTCCACGGCCTGAAGTGCTTCCGGCCCCCCATAGTGAGTGACGATGATGCGGGTGTGCTTCACGGAAAATCGTTACGGGCTCGGCTCCAGCGCCGCCTCGAAGAGTTCTACGACATTGCCATCCGGATCCTCGAGCAGGATCTGCTTTCCGCCCGGCCCTGTGACGATCTCGTTGCGGAACCGAGGCGCGGCGCGCTTCATCTCCTCCACCCGAGCCTCAATGTCCTCCACCGCGACGACAAAGCGGTTTCATCCGCCGGGCTCAGGACGCCGTCCATCGGGCATCGGCCGAGCAGCGGAACTCTGGGGCCCCGCAAGCCACAGGGTGAGGTCTCCCCGCGAGACTCGGGCAAAAGCAGGAGCCAGGAAGGACAACCCCGGCCTTCGTCTCACCAGCTGCGACTGCCCGGTGCCCTTCGGAGTGGAGACCGGGCCCCTCAGTGGGGCGTGATGACCCGCTCGGGCATCCCGGGCGCCGGCGGAGGGGGCGGCGACTCTTTCGGGCGGCCCGCCAGCAGCCTGCCCTGGAAATGCTGCGCCTCGGCCACGCGCTCGATCTCCAGGGCGTTCGCTTCCGCGAGCTGCTCGAGCCGATCGAACCGCGCCTCCGCCGCCACGACGGCAAGCTGCGATTCCGCCCTGATGGCGCGCTCCCGGGCCCGGAGCCAGGCGACCGCAAATCCGAAAGCGGCCACTGCGAAACCGCCCGCGGCTACGAGCAGGTAATCAAGGTACGCTGGATCCATGATGGTGCTCCGGCAAGAGGAGAAAAACGTCGGCGCGGCAGTGTGCCGTTCGGCCGCCGGCGCGACGCCTGCGGCAAGCGCGTTAGGGTTGTGCCTTCCCGAACACTTCGACGATCGTCGCGGTCACCGTGCCGGGATTGGTGAAGGTGTGGTTCACGCCGCCCTTCAGCGAGACGACCTGTCCCGGGGTTACTTCCACCGGTGGCTCCCCTTCGATGGTGAGCACCAGGCGGCCGGTGACCAGCGTAACCACGTGCCAGACCGCATCCGCGTGGTTGTGCATCCGGCGGGAGGCGCCGGGCTCCG
>DASTEX010000145.1:0-4115 GCA_035709185.1 Gemmatimonadales bacterium | reverse complement strand
ATCAAGGCTGCTCGCTTCGAGTCGCTGGTCACTCGTCCTCGGTCGCCGGGCGGGTAATTGGGGTCAGACTCCTGTTAGCCGACACCACTTCGGATTGACCCAGGGTCACGGCTAATAGGAGTCTGACCCCAATTACCGAGTTGAGCTCGTCGCATCCTGCCCCTGCTCCCGCTTGGGGGTTACGGCTAACGGCTAACGGCTAAGGTAGCTTTTCGCCAACATGACACGCGCAGATCCCGCCGGTCAGGCGACGATACCCGACCGCGGTAAATCCAGCCTGCCGCAACCGCTCCAGCAGTGCATCGGGCTCGGGAAAAGCCAGCACTGACTCTGGAAGGTAGGTGTAAGCGGTCATATGTTTCGAGACGAGACGCCCAATCAGGGGCAGGATGCGTCGGAAATAGAGGAAATACAGGGCCCGCAATGGCTGGCGCGGGGGCGTGCTGAACTCGAGGATGACCAGACGTGCCCCCGGCTTGAGCACTCGTGCGGCCTCGCGCAGTCCGGCATTGAGATCGGCCAGGTTGCGGACCCCGAACCCGACCATGGCACCATCGAAGCGGTTGGCGGGAAACGGCAGGGCGAGGGCGTCAGCGGTAACCGGAGCCGTTCGGGCCGCCTTATCCTTGCCGAGTACCAGCATGGGGTGAACGAAATCAGCGGCCACAACCTGACCCGCGAATCCGCTCCGGCTGGCGAGCGCGGCCGCGAGATCCATGGTGCCGCTGCACAGATCCAGGTACCGACCCCGGGGTGCGCGTTCCCAGCCGAGCTGGCGGATCGCAGTCCGGCGCCAGAGGCGATCGATATTGAAGCTGAGGAGATGGTTGAGAAAGTCGTACCGGGGAGCGATCGCCGTGAACATCTCGCGGACGTCCGGCCGTTTCCCGCCCCCTTCGCCCTCCTCCTCGCTCCCCACGCCCCCGCCCGAACCTCGCTCGGTGGCCAGCATAGCGCGGCAATGTAGCGGCCCGCGAAACGCCGTCGCAACCGGCGGACCGGCGCGTGACTGAGCCCCGTCTGCCGCTGAACACGGTCTCCGACCAGGACGTGGTCGTCCGCGCTCGCGAGGGCGAAGAGGCGGCCTACCGGGAACTGGTCCGGCGCTACGAACGCCCGGTCTTTTCCCTGATTTACCGGATGGTGCGCGACCGGGAGATCGCGGAGGATCTCTCGCAGGAGACCTTCATCAAGGTCCTGAACGCGATCGCGTCCTACCGCCCAGAGTTCAAGTTCTCCTCCTGGGTGTTCAAGATCGCCAACAACACCGCGATCGATCACCTGCGCCGCAAGGAGCTGGACACCCTCTCGCTCGAGGGTTCACCCCACGCCGCCACCCCCGAGGCGATGGAAGCCACCGCGTTGCAGCTGGGCAGCGAACGGGCCTCGCCCCTCGATAACGTTGCAGCCCGTGAACTGGGCGGCGAGATCGAAGCCGCCATCAACCGGCTGCGACCCGAGTATCGCAGTTGCATCCTGTTGCGGCATGTCGAAGGACGGGCCTATGAGGAAATTGCCGAAATTCTCAGCCTTCCGCTCGGGACCGTGAAGACCTACATCCATCGGGCCCGGCATGAACTGCGGGTCATGCTGTCTCACTTGCGAGAGTGAAACCCGTGCTCGGACCCCGCCGTATAGGAGGGCGCAATGACGACGACTCCGCACCTGACGCCTGACGATCTCGACGCCCTGCTGGTCGGCTCAATGAGCGCGGTGGTCCGCACCCATCTCGGGGAATGCGGCCCCTGCCGTGCTCTGGCCACCGGCGACCGGGCCGTGATCACCGGGTTGGAGCGGCTCCCCAGGTTCGCACCCTCCCCTGGGTTCACCGACCGGGTCATGGCCCGGGTCAGCGTCGTCAAAGCATCCCGGCGTTCCATTCTGGGACTGCAGATTCGCGTACCGACCGGGGCGCGGGCCCGGCTTGCCGCTGCGATTGCGGTGGTCCTGCTCGCGGGTCTTACCACCAGCGTGGTCTGGTCCCTGGCCAACCGTGAGTTGCTCACGGTTTGGGGCCAGCAGACGCTCGCACTGCTCAACAACTGGCTGTGGCTCGGGATTCAGACCGTCGCCGCCAACCTGACCGAGCAGCCGTGGTATGAACCGGTCCGTTCCGCCCTCGGCACTCCGGCCCGCCTGGCCGGCGCGGGGCTCGCGATCGTGGTCGCCTGGAGCGTGGGGATGCTGGCCCTCAAACGGCTGGTAGCCATCCCTTCGCGCGCTGCATAAAGGGGGTCGCCGTGCGGCACCCTCAACTCCGGTGGAAGACGGTCGCAAGCGGTCGCAGAGGGTCGAAGATGATCGTCTGCGCCGGGGTGCTGCTTTGCCTGCTGGCCTCGCCCGCCGCTGCTGCCGCCGGCCCGCGCGATCGGATCGGCTCCCTGATGGATCGTCTGGCCGATCTGCAACAGGAGCAAGCCGACCCACCGCAGGCCGTGCCGTCCGCGCCACCCGGCGGACCCAGTCTTTCGATGGAACGGTTGGACGATCCGGCCGCGATCGAGCGCTACCTGCGCGACCTGCTCGAGCGGCGGGGCCAGATCCGGCTGACCGTCCCCGGCGGCCGAGCCTGGATGGGGGACTTCGGGCTCGGGACCGGCGACACGCTCCAGGGTCACCTGGTGGTACTGCGCGGAACCGCGCAGATCTTCGGCCGCCTGGAAGGCAACGTGGTGGCGCTCGACGGTGACATCGTGGTGCACCGGGGCGGCTCGGTCACTGGCGATGCCCTCGCGATCTCGGGCAAGGTGCGGGATGCCGACCGGGCCATCCAGGGAGAGATCCGGGCACTCAGCCCGCTCGCCAGCCAGCCCCAAACCGCGGCACCGGTCAATGTCTTCCGGCGGGCCCTGGGACTGATCGGGGTCTTCCTGGGATTGACGCTGATCGGACTGGGCCTGGTGACCTTTGCGCGCCCCTCGCTGGAAACCGTGTCCGACACGGTGCGCCACTCGGTGGGACGGGCCTTCCTGGTGGGGCTGCTGGCCCAGGGGCTGGTCATCCCCACGTTCGGCATGCTGGTGGTGGGATTGGCCCTGACGGTGGTGGGAGTGGTCCTGATTCCCTTCGTGGTCGTGACCTACATTCTCCTGGTCCTCGCCGCGATCGTCCTCGGCGTCCTCGCGATTGCCCACGCGCTGGGGGAGGCCTGGACCCGGCGGCGGATGGCGCTCGGCGTGGTGCTCTCGCCTAACAGCTATCGCTACGTGGTGCTGGGCCTTGGGGCCCTGATGGCCCTCTGGGCGGTCTGGGTCGGGTTCGGCTGGATCCCGATGGCGGGCCCGCTGGTGTTCGGTGGCGCCGCGCTGGTCACCTGGCTGCTCACCACGGTGGGGTTCGGCGCCAGCCTGCTGAGCCGCGCCGGGGTTCGCCCCGACTTCGCCGGCCGCATCATCCCGGCCGAAGCCCTGACGGACGAGTACCTGTGGGCCACACCGCAGATGGGAGTACCGGCGGTGAAACGCCCGACTAATCCGAAATCCAGAGAATGACGGCGATCACGACCGGTCGAAGATGGTCGAAGACAGTCGAAGACAGTCGAAGACGGTGGGACCTTCGACCGCCTTCGACCGCCTTCGACCGCCTCCGTCTTTTCTCGACCGGGCTGCTCCTCGGGCTGGTGGCCAGCCCAGGAGCAGCCCAGACGATGCGGAATTACGAGGCCGCCCGTCCGGTCCGCTCGGAACGGCAGGTGTCGGTTTACCTCGATTTCGCCGCTGGCGGTCTCAGGCTGATGCCGGGTGCGCCGGGCACGCTCTACCGGCTGGAGGCCCGATACGACACCGAGCGCTTCATCCCCGTAAGCGCGTATGAGGCGCGGGAGGGCCGGCTCACCCTGGGTCTCCGGAGCGCCGGCTCCTCCGGCATCCGGGTCACTTCGCGGAAGCACCTGGAACAGCAAGCCACCGTCTGGCTGTCGCCCGAAGTCGAATACGCGCTGGAGCTGACCCTGGGCGCCGCCGAAAGCCGGATCGATCTTGGCGGACTGCGCCTGCGCGACCTGATGCTTCGCGCCGGTGGAAGCCGGACCCGGCTGATATTTTCGCGACCCGGGGTGGGCGCCTGCCGCGAGGCGGTGCTGGAGGCAGGAGCCGGAGAGCTGGTCGTCGATCGCT
>DASTEX010000144.1:0-4703 GCA_035709185.1 Gemmatimonadales bacterium | reverse complement strand
AGGCGCGCGAGCAGCGGGAAAGCTGGGTCCTCGCCCTCGTCAGCGTGGGGCTCGGCATGGCTCAACTGGGCTTCATCCGCTGGGCGGAGACGCGGCTGCCGCGGAGCACGGCGGTGCCGCTGGAAGCCGTCTTCTTCCTGGCGTACCTGGCACTCGTCATCGGTCTGATCTGGCGGCTGCAGCGGCACAAGCGGGCGAACGCACTGCGCTGTCCCCACTGCGGCGAAACCATTCAGGGCCTCACGGAACGGATCGTCGCGGCTACCGGCCGCTGCGACGCGTGCGGCGGGCTCGTCATGGAGGAAGCATGAGGCCGCCTGTCGGGTGGATCGGGGGGACGCTGGCGGCGGCTCTGCTGGCCGCCGGTCCCGTCGCGATCACGGGCGCGACCCGACCGGAGGCGGACTATCAGGTCTACGCGGTTCGTTACGCCACCCTTCCCGCTTTCCCGACTCGCGCCCTCGTCGCCGGCGCCGATTCCGCCCGTCGCTCCGAAGTAGCGATGACCGTATGGCTGCTCAAGGGACCGGAGCGGCGAACCGTGCTGGTCGACGCCGGTTTCTATCGCGACGAGTTCATCCAGCGGTGGCGGCCGGCCGGATTCCGCCGCCCGTCGGAAGTGCTCGATTCCATCGGGGTGCCGCCGGAGAGCGTGACCGACATCATCGTCACCCACGTCCACTGGGACCACCTCGACGGCGCCGATCTCTTTCCCAATGCCCGGGTCTGGATCCAGCGGGAAGAGTATGACTATCACGTCGGCCCGGGCGGGGAGGCGCTGAAGCCGGTGATCGCACCGGCCGACGCCGCCATGCTCAAGCGGCTCGGCGATGCGGGGCGGCTCCAGCTGGTCGACGGAGATGACCGCGAGATCATTCCAGGCATCCGGGTCTTCACCGGAGGCCGCCATACGTGGGCCTCCCAGTACGCCGCCGTCCGGACCCGGTCGGGTACCGTGGTCATCGCCTCCGACAACGTGTACCTGTACGAGAACATCGACCGTCACGTCCCCATCGCGGCCACGCTCGATTCGGCGGCCAACCTCGCCGCCCAGGACCGGATGCTCCGGATGGTTTCGCGGAAGGACCTGCTGATTCCGGGCCATGACCCGGCGGTGTTTCAGCGCTTCCCCACCGAGGGGAGGGACGTCGCGCGGATCGACTGAGGCCTATTCACCGCGCTCCAGCCGGACCGGCATGGCGGCAAGCCGCTCGAACAGCCGCGCCTGGGCTCGCACCGGCCACCAGTCGTAGAGAAACACTTCCAGCGGCCGCCACATCGCAACCCAACCTCCGATGATGAGACTCTCGCCCAGGAGTAGCCCCGCATCGCCGGGTACACCGCCTCGCAAGGTGTTGGCCAGGAACGTGGCAACGGCCAGGATGGCCAGCCCGATGAGCAGACTGGTCCGGCCCCGGCTGAACATCTCGCGCAACCGGCGCCGGGTGCTCAGCGCGCGCCGGCCGAAATAGCGGTTGACGGCCGCCCGCAGCTGGTCGACTTCGTCCGCCGTCGCGGTCGGTTCATCGACTTGAACCACGAGACCGACCGGCGTGTCGCGGGGAATCTCCCGGACCCATTCCACGATGAACTCTTCGGCCTCCGGCGACAGGTCCCGCTCGTGGAACGGAGAGGGGTCCATCTCGTTGAAGAGCTGGCGCAGATGTCGCAGCCTGAGCTGGATCGGAACGCACCCCGGGGGCAGGATGTCGCCGGCGGCGTCCCGCGGACGGCCCACCTCAGACAACGGCGCCGAAGACACGACCGACCAGCGCGGTGAGCGCCATGGCCAGCGCCCCCCAGAAGGTGACCCTGATGGCGCCCCGCACATGTCCGGCGCCGCCGGCTCTCGCCGCCATACTGCCCAGCAGCGCCAGGAACAGCAGTGAGCTGAGGGTAACCGCGGGAATGATCCGTGCGGAGGGGACCAGCGCGGCGGTGGCCAGCGGCAACGCCGCGCCCACACCGAAGCTGGCCGCCGAAGCGAACGCGGCCTGCACCGGCCGGGCGGCACTCGAGTCGCTGAAGCCGAGCTCGTCGCGGGCGTGGGCCACCAGCGCTCCACTGGCCGTGAGCTGGACCGCGACCTGGTGGGCCAACTCGGAGGTCAGGCCCCGTTTCTCGTATATATCCTGGAGCTCCCGCAGCTCCCGTTCGGGGTACTGGTCATGTTCCCGCCGTTCCCGTACCATGTCGGCCTTCTCGATGTCGGCCTGGGAGCTGACCGAGACGTATTCCCCGGCCGCGATCGACATGGCGCCGGCCACCAGCCCGGCCACGCCCGCAATCAGCACGGCGCTGCGCCCCGATTCAGCGGCGGCAACCCCGACCACCAGGCTGGCGGTTGAGACAATCCCGTCGTTGGCGCCCAGAACTGCGGCTCTGAGCCAGCCGATCCGGTGAGCGTAGTGCCGCTCGAAGGGGTGATCGCGTTCCATGACAGTAAGGGGCTGAAAAGGCGGAAAGGGCGGAAAGGGCGGAACGAGATCAGTCCTTCCGCCCTTTCCGCCTTTTCTGCCCTTCCCGCCTGTCAGGCGTGTGCCTTTTCCGCATCCTCCCGGGTGGGGTGCACCGTCCCGTCCGGATGCTGGGGGGGCGCGTAGAGGGTGTAGAGCTTGAGCGGCTTCGATCCCGTATTCCGGATGTTGTGCAGGGTGCCGGCCGGAATGACCAGGGCGGTATCGCTCGTGATCTCCGTGACATGCCCCTCGATCACCGCCTCGCCTCTGCCGTCTTCCACCCGGAAGAACTGATCCGTGTGGGGGTGAACTTCTTCTCCCAGCTCATCGCCCGGCTGGAGCGACATCAGCACCAGCTGGAGCTGCGAACCGGTGTAGAGCACGCGACGGAAATCGCGATTCTTCTCGGTCCGGTCTTCGATGTTTCCCAGGAACCCTGTCATTTCCTTGCTCCTTCGAGCAGCACTACGCTGCATCAGGTTTCGAATCGACGGACTGCATTGAGAAATGCCTGCTCCAGCAGCCGGGTGGCATCCTGGAACGCATCCCGCACCTGGCGATTGTCGGGGTCGCGGTCGTGCTCGGCCGCCAGCTCGCGAGCCCGGGCAATCCGCCGGTCCAGATTCGTAAGAACCTGGCGCCGCTCGGCCACCAGCAGCGACTTCGTCGGCTCCGGGCGGGCCCGCCACAGGCGCAGCATGGCTTCGGCCTGGCCCACCTGGACCGTCAGACGCCGTTCCCGATTCTCGTCCCACTCTCCGTACCGGTCGCAGAAGCAATCGATTCGCGCCTCCAGTTCGAGCATCGCCCGGATGGCCTCGTCCTCGGCGGAATCGATGTTCCGGATGTACCCGACTGCAGGCGGCTTCAGCTCGTCACACTTCTGACGCGCGTGTTCCCGCGCGATGAGCAGCCCGACCAATTCCTGCAACTCGTCCCGGGCGCCCTCCAGCTCGGCGTGGGTCTGGATGTGGTCCAGCCTGGCATCCACTTCCCGGAGCTCTTCCTCCAGCTCCTCGGTGACCAGATCCGTGGGTGGCATGAGAATCTCCATCGGGTTGGACCCGCCGATGCAATGACTGGATCCCGGATGGGCGACTCCCTCCGGGGCCGACAGGGTCAACGTAGGGGGTGAGAGAGAAAGCCGGAGTGAATCCGGTGTGTGGCTTTCTTCAGGTCCGTCGGTGGCGCCCGCGGAGCTCCGCCGGCCCCACTGGGTCAGGCGATCGTCTTCCCGTCGAGCGCGGGCGCCGGGGGGAGCCCGGTAACTTCGAGAATCTCCTGCTCATCCAGCGTCTCGCGCGCGAGCAGTGCCCGGGCCAGCGCGTCGAGCTGCGGCCGGTGGCGGCTCAGGAGCGCTCGCGCCTGGTCGTGGCACTCCCCGATGATGCGCCGGACTTCGGAGTCGATGGCCTGGGCGGTTTCTTCGCTGAACGGGCGGGCGCCGTCGTAGCCGGCCACCGTCTGGAGATAGGGATTCTCCCGAGGCGCGAGCTGGACCAGGCCCACCTGCTCACTCATGCCCCAGCGGGTGACCATGTTCCGCGCCAGGTTGGTGGCCTGCTCGATGTCATTCTCAGCGCCGGTCGTCTTGGTCCCGTAGACAATCTCCTCCGCAGCGCGGCCGCCGAGCATGCCGACGATCCGGGCCCGGAGGTATCCCTCGGGATAGTTGTAGCGGTCGCTCTCGGGACGCTGATAGGTCACGCCCAGTGCCTGTCCCCGCGGGACGATCGAAACCCGGTGTACCGGATCCGCGCCGGGGACCAGCAGGCCGAGCACCGCGTGGCCGCCCTCGTGGTAGGCAATCCGTTCGCGATCGGCCTGGCTCAGGAGCAGCGGCCGCTCGGGTCCCAGCAGGATCTTCTCCAGCGCATCCAGGAAGTCCTTGTCCCGGACTTCGTTCTGTTCCCGCCGCGCGGCCAGCAGCGCCGCCTCGTTGACCAGGTTGCGGAGATCGGCCCCGGCCAGACCGGGTGTCGCGGCTGCCAGCTCGGCGAGTCGTACGTCTGCCGCCAGCGGAACCCCGCGGGTGTGGATCTTCAGGATGGCTTCGCGGCCGGTCCGGTCCGGCAGATTCACCACCACCCGCCGGTCGAACCGTCCGGGCCGGAGCAGCGCCCGGTCGAGGATGTCGGGCTGGTTGGTCGCCGCCAGCACGATGATGCCTTCGCGGCTGGAGAATCCGTCCATCTCGGCCAGGATCGGGTTGAGAGTCTGCTCCTGCTCGCTCGATCCGCCGCC
>DASTEX010000143.1:0-2974 GCA_035709185.1 Gemmatimonadales bacterium | reverse complement strand
GCTGAAGACGTGCCGGATCTCCGCCACGGTGCGGTTGGCGTTGTCGGTGGACGCCTCGATGTAGATGGCCGTCCCGCCGGGGCCGTAGCCTTCGTAGCTCACTTCCTCGTACGCCGCACCGCCCAGCTCGCCGGTGCCTTTCCGGATGGCCCGGTCGATGTTGTCGTTCGGCATGTTGGCCGCCCGGGCCGCGTCCACCGCCAGACGAAGCCGGGGATTCCCGTTGGGATCCCCACCCCCCTGCCGGGCGGACACGGTGATTTCCCGGATGAGCTTGGTCCACAGCGAAGCCCGCTTGGCGTCGGTCGCGGCCTTCTTGCGCTTGATCTGGGCCCATTTTGAATGGCCGGCCATGGGAACTCCAGCTATCAGTCGTCGGCTGTCAGCCGTCAGCAGGGCTGTCGGCGAGTTGCTGTTGTGTGCCAGCGGAACCAGGAGCTCAACCTCCAACTGCCGATAGCTGACCGCTGAAAGCTGACAGCCCTAAAGTTATTTTCCACGCAGGCTTACAGCAACGCGCCGGACCGCTTCGGCGGCCTCGCTGGTGAGGCTCTCGCGCACCGGCGCCACCAGCTGGGTCAGCGCCATGGCGGCCGCGTCCCGCTTCGGGTTCCTGAGCTGCGACAGGGTGCCCGTCAGGGCCCGTCGCAGCGGGGGCGGCAGGTTGAGACTGGTCAGCCGGCTTTCCAGGGCCTGGACCCGCTTGCGGTGGGCTCGTTCGCCCCAGTCCGGCTGGTCCGCCAGGTCCACCGCTACCCGTACGGTCAGCCAGATGGCAAAGGTGCCGTCCCGGCGAGGACCGCGCTCCGCGCTCGAGAGCACCTTGAGCAGGCTGCGCGAGGCTTCCGCCGAGCGGGTCATTGCGGCAGTCTCCGCAGCGCTTCGCTCACCTCGGCCGGTGTGATCAGCTCCAGGCAGTTGTGGTGGCCCAGCGGACACGCTGCGCCACCCATCTTGCTGCAGGGCCGGCAGGGGAGATCGCGCTCCAGTACGGTGGCGCGCGCATGATAGGGCAGGAAACCGAAGGCGCCCACCGTCGGACCGAGCAGCGTCACCACCGGGGTGCCGACCGCGGTGGCCAGGTGCATCACTCCGGTATCCCCGGCGATGGCGCAGCGCGCCTGCTTGAGCAGCGCCGCTGTTCCGCCCAGGTCGAACCGGCCGGCCGCGCTCGCCACCCGGCCGCTGCCGACCGCGGCCAGCCGTTCGGCTACTGCTTGCTCCTTCACGCCGCCCAGGACCACCAGATCGACGCCCTGCTCGACCAGCATGACGACCAGGGTGATCCAGTGGTGCTCGGGCCATTCCTTGGTGGCGTGGGCCGCGCCCGGCACCAGGGCGATCAGGGTCCGGCGATGGCCCAGGCTGTTTTCCCGCAGGAACCGTTCGGCCTGGCTTGCCGCCTCCATCGATACGAACACCTCGGCGCCCTTGCCGTCCGGCGTGACGTCCAGCTCCGCGGCCGCGTCGAAATAGCGCTCCGCCACGGGGCGCGGGTCGCGGTAGACGTTGCGCTTGCTCCGGATCAGAACCGACCGGGCCCAGCGATGTTTGGGATAGGTGCCCCACTGCCCGCCAACCAGGTTGCGCAGGGCGAGCGATCGAAGGCTGCCGTGCAGGTCCAGCCGGTGGGTCCAGGCGGTCGCCCGCAGTTCCTTCGCCAGGGTGGTGAGCGGCGTGCGCTGATCCCAGCCGATGACCCGGGCAATCCGCGGGCTGGGCTCGAACAGCGGCCCGTATTCCCTGCGGGTCACGACGGTAATGCGGGCGCCGGGATGGCGGGTCCGGATGGCACGGAACAGCGGGGTGGTCAGAACCAGATCGCCCAGGGACGAGAAGCGTACGGCGAGGATCTCCGGGGCGTCTGGCACTCTTCAATTTAGTCGCTGGACACCAGTCACTGGTCGCTAGTCTCGGCCCCGGCGGCTGGCTGGTGCTTCGCCCGGTTCGCCTGCGACCGGTGGCCGGGTGCGGGGCCGACGCGATTTGTTACGCGGGGGCATGAGTCCAACTCACCCCGCGAGCGAATTCCCCGCGTACAGGGCGTTCGCGGAGGCGGCCGCACCGGCCACCATTGCAGGGACGAACCGGGCGAGAAGCGGCGAGCCGTCTGGATGCCAGCGGGCCGAAACTAGCGACCAGTGACCAGCGACTAACGACTAGATTTGAGTGAGTGTCCACCGACCGCCGCCTCCTCGACACCCTCCGACCCTGGTCCGGCCTCTTCGTCCTGGGCCTCGGGACCGCCGTGCTGGCGTCGGTGTTCGACGGTCTGACCATTGTCGTCCTCATTCCCTTCCTCAAGCAGCTCTTTGGCACGGCCGGCGAACTGGACCGGGTGCCGACCAGGCTGGAGCACTGGGTCGACGCCTTTCTGGCGCCCGCCCTCTCGGGCAAGACCGCGACCGCGGCCGCGGTGACGCTGATGCTGATCCTGATCGGCGCCCTGCTGCTCAAGAACATCATGGTGTACACCACGGCCCAGACCAGCATCCGGATCCAGGAGGGGGTCGTGCGCGACCTCCGCCGCCGGCTCTTCGATCATCTGCTGGTGGTGGACCTCGGGTTTTTCCAGCAGACCCGGGTGGGACAGCTGCTGGCGGCCATCATCTCCGACGCCGATCAAGTCAAGACCGCTGTCTCCGCCGCCCTGGCGGCGCTGATTCAGAACGCCGCGGTCATCGTCGTCACGCTCGTCATCATGTGGGGGATTTCCAGCCGCCTGACCCTGCTCAGCCTGGCCACCATGCCGCTGCTGCTCTTCGGCGTGCAGCTCCTGATCCGGCGGCTCCGGCGCCATTCCCGCGACCGGGCCGAGGAACGGGGGCACATGACCAGCGTGGCCGTGGAGCGGCTGGGGGCCATGAAGCTGATCCGGGCCGCCAGCACCGAGGAGGCCGAAGCCTCCGACTTTGCCGGTCTGGTCGATCGGTATCGCAAGCGGGTCATTCGTACCCAGCGCTACGCGACCATG
>DASTEX010000142.1:0-2838 GCA_035709185.1 Gemmatimonadales bacterium | reverse complement strand
CTTCTCCACCACGCCGTTTGGTCCTCCGATGGGCCTGGATGTTCATCCGGACGGTAAGCGTTTTCTCATGACCAGAGTGGTGGGCGAGAATCGCGACAGTCCCGATCAGACGGTGGTGGTGCAGAACATCTTCCAGGAGCTGCGGGCGAACCTTCCCTGACCTGGGTCGGAGCCCGGCAATTAGAAGCGGATTCGGGTCGCTCGCCCGGTTGCCTCGCCACCTCCTGGCGCCGGCTGCCCCTTGGTGTCGAAGGCTTCGTACCGGATGATCGACGTGAAGCTCTGGCCATCGGCCGCGACCGTGATCCGCTCGGTGAACACCCCGCGGCCTGACGGAAGCCACCCTGCGCCGGTCTTGAATGCCTCCGGCGGTGAAGGTGCGGTAACGTAGAACTCGTACTTCGCCTCGAATTCGTTAGTCCCTATTGCACGCCAGACCCCGTACGCCGGAGGCACCGGCGGGGCGCCATCGTAATTGGACGATTCGGTCAGTGTCCCGCCGGCATTGAACACATACATGAATTCGTGATCCTTGATGCTCGCGAACGCTCCCGTCGTGAACTGGAGGGACGAGCGCCACGCGCCAACCAGTGCCGGTGGAAGCGCCGGGCGCTCCGCGGCACAGCAGGCAGCGAGAAGCAGGGTTGCGAAGGCCTTGCCCATGTCCAGTTGTGGGTGGAGTGGGTCCGAAGCAAGGTCCTGCCCCGACATCGTAATGGAGTCGGCCCGGGCCCGCGGATGGGGCGACCGAGGCAGGGCCGTCGTGGATGTCAGGCGCCGTGACGGGCAAGCCATTCGGCGGCCCGACGATGCCGATCCGCGAATTCGCGATCGGCCCCCGCCCACATCCGCGTGACATAGCGGTAGTGGGTTCGGGCACTGTCAGGCATCCCGGCGGCCTCGAAGACCTCCCCTAACAGCTCGTGCAGCTCGGTCTGGGTCACATAGAGCTGGGGACCTTCCAGCCCGCCCCGCAGCGCGGCTTGTAACGGATAGATCGCGTCGCGGGGCCGGCCCAGCGCCAGAGCGCACCGGGCGTATTCGTAATTGACTCGGGTGTAACCCAGGGTCCAGGAGTAGTTGGCCCGCAGAAACTCCGCCATCGCGTCGGCATGGCGGTTCTCGACCGACAGGATCAGGCCGCGCACGAAATGATGCAGCAGCGGGTCGCGGCCGAAGTTGCTCCGGGCACCCACATCGCGAATCGAATCCACCAGCGCCGCCGCGGAGGCGGTGTCCCGGGCCGCAATGAAGGCCGTGGCAGCGAGCGTCAGCCACCAGGTCTCCCGCCGAGCGTTCTCTCCCGGGAATATCGAACCGGACTTCTGATTCCCGGCTACCTCGAGAAACCCGCGCGCCGCGGCACGGGGCCGACCCATCATCCAGTCGAGGACGACGCGGTTCAATCCCTCGACGCCGACCGAGACACCGCTGGTGATTCCCTGCCCCCTGGTCAGCCGACGAGGTCCGGTCAACTCGAGCGCTTCGCGCAAGCGGCCGAGGTGGCGATATGCCAGTAGACAGCGCCAGCGGAAATCGGTGAACTGCACGACATCCTGGGCATTGGAGAGCCCCAGGCGGCAGGATTGGATGAGAAGTTCAGGATCGCCCCGGTTGATTCCTTTCCATACTCCAACCTGAACCAGGTTGGTCTTGACCAGAGACAGCTCATCGTAGCGGGCATACGCCCAATCGGCGTCATCCACCCGGCCCAACCGTTCCAGCAGACCCGATAGATGGAAGAGCGGCGTTGCGTTCTCCGGTTGAAGCGCCATCCAGCGGCGGAGCGTACGTTCGGCCGCAAGACTCGAATCGGCAACGGTGTACGCATCGTGCAGGCTCTTGAGAGCCTCGGCTACCCTGGCGCCCCTCAGCGCCGCGGGTCCGGTCATGGAGTCGAGTGTCACTGCACGCTGGAACTGACTGACGATTCCCGGGGTGAAGCCATGCCGATGCAAACGGGCAGAGGCGCTCGCGATCAGGGCTTCCGGATCGGAGGGAAAGCGCCGGTCGAGCGAGTCGGCCAGGGCCAGCGCGGGAGGATCGCTGTGCATCGTCGCCAGGAAGGTCCGGGCCAGCAGGCGTTCCCGATCGGGGGCCCGATCCGCCAGACGGAGAATCCTCGGTTCCAGACTGTCCTTCGCCGCCGACTCCGCGGTGCGCCAGGCATAGAATGCCGCCTGGGCGAACGAAGTGTCTTCAGCCAGTGCGGCTCGGAAAAGGCGGCTGGCGGTAGCCCAGTCAGACTGAAAGTAGGTACGCAGTCCTTCTTCATAGAGCCGGTAGGCCACCGCCGATCGTGTTGTCACATCGGCCACGGAAGACGTCGGTCCTACCAGTTCGAGATCGCGAGTCAAGACCGCCGTCGCGCTGTCAATGAGAGCAAATCGATCTGGGGCAGTGACGATGTATCCGCGCCGGAGACGGCCTCGGCGCAGATCCACCCGGCGAAGATCCAGCCGCAATCCACCGGGATGGGGCGTCACCTCGCCCTCCAGGATCTCGGTCGCACCGGCCCGCCGAGCCGCCCTGTTCTGCGCCCGACCGGTGGAGTCGGGCTCGGGCGGCAGGGCTTGAAGCAGCCGAGTGGGCGCGATGATCTCGAGCGCAGAGACTCGTGCCAGGTTGGTGGACAGCATGTCACTCAGCACGGCGCCCGATCCAGCCGAATCCTGCGTCGCCCGATCCCGCAGGAGACCAACCGCGAGCACGGGAAGCGCAGGGGGACTTCGTCCCGCCATCAGGCGCCAGGTGAAACCGGTCAGTACCACCGCAAGCAGCATCACCGCCGCCAGGGTCGCCACAGTTCGGCGACGGGAGGACTCTGGTACGGCCGGT
>DASTEX010000141.1:0-2305 GCA_035709185.1 Gemmatimonadales bacterium | reverse complement strand
TGGTGATGCCCAACGAGCCCCGGCTGGGCCGTTACCGCCCGGTGTTCGCCGGGCGGGTCGGCCTCCTGAGTCTTCACGCCAACGAGCGCGAGAGGAATCGTCCCGGTTACGCCGGCTACCGCAAGATCATCGACGGCGACGAGGTCTTCGACTCGGTGCGCACCGATCCGAAGAGCTCCTTCGACGACCGCTACTACCTGCGGATCCGACTGATCGACATGCTGGTGGGCGACTGGGACCGGCATCCGGGCCAGTGGCGCTGGGGCCGGCGCGAAGTCGAGGGCCAAACCCAATGGCGTCCCATCCCCGAAGACCGGGACTGGGCGTTTGCGCGGATGGATGGACTGGTCGGGAGAATCGCGCGCTGGCTGCTTCCCAAGTACGTCGGATTCTCGGATGAATTTCCCCCGGTCAAGCGCCTTGCCGAGTCAGGGTCGCCCAATGATCACCGGGTGCTCAACCGGCTCGATCGCGACGCGTTCCTGGCCGAGGCGCGAGCCCTCCAGATGGCGCTGACCGACTCGGTCATCGAGGCGGCGGTGCTCGCGTTGCCGAGGGCCTACCTGGCCCATGAGCACGATCGCCTGGTCCCTGCCCTCAAGGCGCGCCGCGACCAGCTGGTGGAGTATGCGGACGACTACTACCGGTTGCTGGCGAAGAGCCTCCTGGTCTACGGCGCCGATCCGGTCGTGGAAATCGTCGAATTCGAGAGGATGGACGGCGAGCGGGCCCGGATCCGGGTGCGCACCGAAGGTCCGGAGGGCGTGGTGCGGTTTGAGCGGGTCATCGACGGCAGGGACACTCGCGAAGTGATCCTGTTCATCGACCGGGCCCGGGATCAGGTCCGGGGCTCCGACGATCTGCCGTTCAAGGTGGTGGTGGCGCCTCCCATTACGCCCTGACGCCGCGGCCCCCGAACTTACTCTCGACGCAGCGCCGAGATCGGGTCCGCCCGGGTGGCGCGGCGGGCGGGGACATAACAGGCCAGCGTCGCCGCCAGGGCCAGGATGGCTCCCACCGACAGGAAAGTGACCGGGTCGATCGGACTGACCTCGAAGAGCAGCGATCCGAGGAGCCGGGTCAGCCAGAGTGCGCCGGCCACCCCGATCGCGAGGCCGAGAAACGCCAGGAACAGGCCCTGCCGCATGACCAGGCGCAGGACATCGCGAGGGGCCGCGCCCAGCGCCAGCCGGACGCCGAACTCGCTCAGACGACCATTCACGTTGAGCGACATCACCCCATAGATCCCGATGACCGCCAGCAGCAGGGCGAGCCCCGCAAAGCCGGTCAGGAGCGCATTGGTGAGCCGGGCGACGCTCAGTGATTCGGCCATCGCCCCCACCATGGTGTGCACCTCGGAAACCGGGAGCGTGGGATCCAACTCGGCGACCCGCCGGCGCAGCTCCGTCACCAGGGTCTGGGGATCACCGCCGGTGCGGAGCACGATGTAGGTCGACCAAGCCGGGCTCTGAGAGAGCGGCCGGTACATCTCGAAGTTCGGCCTCTCCCGCAAGCTGGCGTGCTTGACGTTGGGTGCGACGCCCACGATCGTGAGCCAGGGGGTGCCGCTGTCGGCGCTGGTGCGGATCCGCTTGCCCAGCGGGTCGCCGCCGGGCCAGTACTGCCGGGCTACCGTCTCGTCGATAATGACGACGGGTGGCGCGCCGGCCACATCGCTCCCGAGGATCCCCCGTCCCCGGAGAATCGGCGTCCCCATGGCTTCGAAATAGCCTGGGGAGACGCCCCGGTTGTTGATGACCGGGACCGATTCGCCCGGTTTGGGGATCTGCCCTTCCACGTACCAATTCTGCTGCGGATTGCCCGGGCTGAACGGGATTCGATTCGCCAGCCCCGCCTGCTCCACTCCTGGCAGGGATCGAACCGCCTCCAGCAACCGGCTCTGGAATACCCGGACCGCCGTGTCGTTGCCGTACTTCGGCCAGGGGAGCTGGACCCGCGCGGTCAGGACGTTCTCGGGCCGGAATCCCGGGTCCACTTCCAGGGTGCGCTGAAAGCTGCGGAGCAGGAGCCCCGCCCCGATCAGCAGGATCAGCGACAAAGCGATCTGGGCGACCACGAATCCGTGGCTCAACCCTCGCGCGGCTCGGGAGGTTCCGCCGCGTTCACCTTCCCGGAGGCCCTCCAGCGGATCCAGCCGCGAGGCGCGAATGGCCGGCGCCACCCCGAACAGCACGCCGGCGGCGAGCGTCACGCCAAGGGTGAACAACAGGGCGGCGGGATCGAGCCGCACCTCGGCCAATCGGGGAACCGGTCCCACCTGGAGGCCCTGGATCACCCGGATACC
>DASTEX010000140.1:0-3314 GCA_035709185.1 Gemmatimonadales bacterium | reverse complement strand
GCCGCCCGGGGCGTCATTCTGGATGGAGTGGTGCGCACGGTGCCGCAGGCCGAAGGGGTAGAGCGGATACTGAGTCGCAAGGGCCGCCGGCTCGGCCACGTCCTGTTCCTGGACGTGAGCGACGAGGAGATCCTGTCCCGGATCGAGAAGCGCCGGGGCCAGGAAGGCCGGGCGGATGATGCCCCCGAGGCCGTCGCCCGCCGGCTCCGGGCCTACCGGGAGCAGACGGCGCCGGTGCTCGCGTGGTATGAATCGAAGCAGGAGGTCCACCGCATTTCCGGCATGGGAACGGTCGAGGACATCGCCGACCGGATCCGGGCCGTGCTGGGTCGCTGATGGTTACGCTCAAGTCTCCCCGTGAAATCGACGCCATGAACCGGGCCGGCCAGATCGCGGCCGGCACCCTCGCGCTGGTGCGCGGGCTGGTGCGCCCGGGCGTCTCGACCGAGGAGCTGGACCGGGCCGCGGAGGAATACATCCGTTCCCACCCGGGCGCCCGGCCGTCTTTCAAGGGCCTCTACGGCTTTCCCAAGAGTCTCTGCATCTCGATCAATGAAGAGATCGTGCACGGGATTCCCTCGAAGAAACGAATCCTGCACGAAGGCAACATCGTGAGCGTGGACGTGGGGGTACAGCTCGAGGGCCTCCACGCCGACACCGCCACCACCATCCCGGTGGGCGAGATCAGTCCCGAGGCCGGCCGGCTGCTGGAAGTGACCGAACGGGCGCTGTACGCCGGTATCGAGCAGGCCCGGCTGGGCAATCACGTGGGCGACATCGGCCACGCGATCCAGCAGGTAGCGGAAGGGGCCGGGGTGGGCATCGTGCGGGAGCTGGTGGGCCACGGGGTCGGGTCTCGGATGCACGAGGACCCGCAGGTGCCCAACTACGGCTCGCCCAAGCGGGGCCCACGGCTGCAGCCGGGGATGACCATCGCGATCGAGCCGATGCTCACCACCGGCGGCATCGCCACCCGAACCCTCTCCGATCGCTGGACGGTTGTGACGGCCGACGGCTCCCTCTCGGCCCACTTCGAGCACACCGTGGCGGTAACGGGGAACGGCCCCAGGATCCTCACCAGATCCAATTGACGATTGACAATTGACGATTGACAATTGCTTTCCACCGGCCGGAGAACCGGACTGGAGCAATTGTCAATCGTTCAATTGTCAATCGTCAATGAGTGAGCTGCTCCACCAACCAGCGGTGAATGGCCGGATTGCCCGCCACCACCGCCCCGTGATCCAGATTGCGTTCGTTGCCTTCCAGGTCGGTCACCACCCCGCCGGCTTCGCGCACCAGCAGGATCCCGGCCGCGATGTCCCACGGCGCCAGCCGTAATTCCCAGAAGCCGTCGAACTTGCCGGCCGCGACGTCGGCCAGGTCGAGCGCGGCCGAGCCGGCCCGGCGGATGCCGCTGGTGGCGGGCATGATCCGGGCGAACTGCCGCTGATACTGCGCCAGCTGGTCCGGATACTTGAAGGGGAAGCCGGTGCCGATCAGCGCATGGGCTGGGTCCGTGAGGTTCGACACCCTGAGCCTCCGGCCATCGCACCAGGCGCCGGCCCCCCGGGCTGCGGTAAAACAGTGATCGGGCTGGAGCCGCAGCACCACGCCCGCCTCCAGCACGCCGTCCTGCGCGGCCGCGATGGAGACGGCGCAGGCCGGATAGCCATGCAGGAAGTTGGTGGTGCCGTCCAGCGGGTCCACGATCCAGACCAGCCCATCGCGTAACAACTCCGGCGCCAGTTCTTCCCCGACGATGTGCGATCCGGGATGGTCCGCCAATAGGTGCTCCCGGATGATTGCCTCGGCCCGTCGGTCGACCTCGGTTACGAAGTCGTTCTCGCCCTTGCTGTCCCACGCCTCGGGACCGGGCGGGGAAACCCCGCGGAGATACTTCGCCGCGGCCCGGGCCGCGCGTTCGGCTGAAACCAGATAACTCATGTGCCGCGTGCCGAGTGCCCAGTGCCGAGTGTCGTGCTGGGTGCCGAGTGCGGAGTGCCGTACTCCGTGCCGCGTGCGGGATCAGGCGCCGTGCACCAGCACTCAGAACCCGGCACTCTGCACCGCACTCTGTACCCGGAACCCGGCACCCGGCACCTTCAGTAAGTCCATGATAGAATTGATCTTGCGGCTATGGCACCGGGCGGCTAGCTTGGGGGCCGGATGCCTCGCGTCTTCTCCGGGATCCAACCCTCGGGTGAACTCCATATCGGCAACCTGCTGGGCGCCGTCCAGAACTGGGTGGCGCTGCAGGAGCGGTACGAGTGCATCTACTGCGTGGTCGATCTCCACGCCATCACGTTTCCCTACGAACGCGAGCTGCTCTCGGCCCGCACCCGGGAGATGGCGATCAGCCTGCTGGCCGCCGGGATCGATCCGACGCGCTCCATCCTCTTCGTGCAGTCGCACGTGCCGGAGCACGCCCAGCTCCAGTGGTTGCTGAATGCAGTATCGCCGTTGGGCGACCTGGAGCGGATGACCCAGTTCAAAGATAAGGCGCAGCGGCTGGAGACCGTGCCGAGCGCCTTGCTGCAATATCCCGTGCTCCAGGCGGCCGACATTCTGCTCTACCGGGCCGATGTCGTGCCGGTGGGCGAGGACCAGGCCCAGCATCTCGAACTGACCCGGGAGATCGCCCGGCGCTGGAATCAGCAGTTTGCGCCGGAGCAGCCGTACTTTCCCGAGCCCCAGGCGCTCCACACCGAGGTCAAGCGCCTTCCCGGCCTCGACGGCAAGGCCAAGATGTCGAAGACCCTGGGGAATACCATCGGAATCACCGAGTCGCCGGAAGCGATCTGGGAGAAGCTGCGGCCCACCATCACCGATCCGGCGCGGGTCAAGCGGACCGACCCGGGCGAGCCGCTGAAGTGCCCGGTGATCTATCCGCTGCATCGCTACTTCAGCCCGCCCGACGTAGTCGATCTGGTGGAGCGGAACTGCCGGGGGGCGGGCTGGGGCTGCATCGAATGCAAGCGGGTGCTGGCCGATCATCTGATCGCGGCCCTCGCGCCGATCCGGCAGCGGGTGCTGGAGCTGCAGCAGCAGCCGGACGAAGTGGACCGGATCCTGGCCGAGGGCGCCGAGCGGGCCCGGGCCATCGCCCGGGTGACCCTGCGGGAAGCAAAACAGCGGATGGGCTTCTTCGAGGGGAGGAGCTGAATGGCCGGTGCCTCGATGGAGAAAATCATCAAGTCGGCAGTGGAACGGGGCGCGTCCGACCTGCACATCAAAGCGGGCGACGTGTTCCGGGCCCGGATCAACGGGAAGCTCATGCCGCTCACCAAGCAGCGGCTGACGCCGGAACAGAC
>DASTEX010000139.1:0-4876 GCA_035709185.1 Gemmatimonadales bacterium | reverse complement strand
CATGCTCCTCGCGATCCTGGTTCTGACCCAGATAGCGGCCCCATCGCGGGACGAGGTCCGACAGTGGGAACGACAGGCCCGGAACGTCACGATCTACCGCGACACCTGGGGCGTGCCGCACGTGCACGGCAAGACCGACGCCGACGCGATGTTCGGCATGGCCTACGCGCGCGCCGAAGACCGCTTCCTCGAGACCGAACCGGCCTACCTTCAGGCGCTGGGTCGCTCGGCCGAAGTGAGCGGGGAGGATGGCGTGGGCTGGGACACCTTCGTCCGGGCGTTCGAGCTGGAGCGGCGGGGCCGGGAGGAGTATGCCCAGTCATCGCCCGCGATGAAGGCACTGGTCGACGGATGGGCCGCCGGCACCAACTACTACCTTTACCGGCACCCGGAGGTGAAGCCGAAGGTGCCCATCCGCTACGAAGGCTGGATGGCCTTCGCGATGTACCGCGGTTTCGCCCTCGATCCCGCCGCCGCGCCGGTGGACCTCAAGGCGCTCGCGAACATCAGCCGGCCGGCTCCGCACCCCGAGCAGGGGTCCAACATGTGGGCCGTGAGCGCGGCCAAGAGCGCCTCGGGCCACGCCATGCTGTTCCTCAGTCCCCACACGCCGATGCTGCCGATGTATGAGAGTCACTGGATCAGCGACCAGGGCTGGAACCTGTCGGGGCTCACCGGATATGCCCAGACCCTGGTACCCGTCAAGGGATTCAATCCCCACCTGGCCTGGGCGCTCACGGTCAACAGCTCCGACATGGTGGACCTGTGGGAGGAAGTATTCGACGACCCGGCCCGGCCGTTGGCCTATCGGCACGGGAGCGGCTACCGCATCGCGGAGGAGTGGAACGATTCCATCCGGGTGAAGACCGCGTCGGGTCTGGAGACCAGACGCCTCCGGCTGCGGAAGACTCACCATGGCCCGATCGTGGGCCGGCGAGAGGGAAAACACCTGGCCGTGATGTACGGCAACGTGGACCGGGGCGGACTGCTCCAGCAGTGGTACGCCATGGGGAAGGCCCGCAACCTGGCGGAGTTCAGGGCCGCGCTCGCGATCAATGGCCTGACCTATCACAACGTGATGTACGCCGACACCGCGGGCAACATCCTCTTCATCCACGCCGGCGCCGTTCCCCGGCGGGATACCACGGTCGACTGGAGCAGGCCGCTGGACGGAACCGATCCCCGGACCGACTGGCAGGGCTACCATACGCCGGAGGAGATGCCGCAGGTGCTCAATCCGCCCTCGGGCTGGATGCAGAACACCAACTCGTCACCGTTTCTGACCACCACCACCGATGCCAACCCCAGGCGGGAAGACTATCCGAAGTACATCGGGCTGCACCGCGACAACTGGCGGGCGCTGCGCTCGCGCCAGCTCCTTTCCCAGCCGGGCAAGTTCAGCTTCGAGCAGTGGAGCGCCATGGCGTTCGACACCAGGTTCGCCGCGGCGGACCGGGAGGTCCCGCTCCTCCGGCACGAGTGGTCGATGCTGCGGGCGGTCGACTCGGCCCGAGCCGATCGGCTGCGTCCCATGGTCGAAGGACTGGAGCGCTGGGATGGTTATGGGCGGATCGAATCAGTCCCGGCCCTCTGGTTCGCCCTGTGGGCCAGCCTGGCGGGCCCGGTGACGCGGGGCCAGGACACTACCACCTGGGCCCGGATGCGGGCGCTGGAGCGGGTGCGCGACACCCTGATTGCCGACTTCGGCACCGAGCAGGTACCACTGGGAGACTTCCAGCGGCTGCAGCGTCCGGTGGAACGCGCCGGAGGCGGCTACAGTGACGACCGGCCCAGCCTGCCGCTGCCATCCGCCGAGGCCAACGCGGTGGGCTCCATCTTCGCCCTCTGGAGTCAGCGAGCGCCGGGCGGGAAGCGCCGGTACGCCATGGGCGGGTCGGCCTACGTCGCGGTGGTGGAGCTCGGGCCGAAGGTTCGGGCGCTTTCGATCACACCGTTCGGGCAGAGCGGCGATCCCGAGTCGCCTCACTTCTTCGATCAGGCGCCGCTGTTTGCCCAGGGCCGGTTCAAGCCGGCCTGGCTGACCATGGAGGAGATCCGCGCCAACCTCGAACGGAGCTATCGTCCCGGCCAGGAGCCGGAGAAGTAGCGCGCCATGACCGGGATCCCCGTGCGGGCCGCGATCCTTCTGGCCGGCAGTCTCCTGCTGGCGCAATGTGCCTCGCTCGGCCGGCGCCTGACGATCGCCTACGGCGCGGTAGCGGCCCAGGTGGCCCAGGAGAAGGTTCAGATCGAGCTCAACCGGTCGTTCATCGAGACTTACCGCAACCGGGTCACGATCGACGCGACCTTCACCGTCGATGCCATCGCCGAGCGGCCCAACCCTGCCATGTTCGACGGCGACTATCACTTTGCCGGCCGGGCTCCCGAGATCGGGCTCCGCCTGGTGGGCGAGATCCTGAACGCGGCGTCGGAAGACTCGGCGGTGGACCTGATCCGGCAATCGCGGGAGGCCGAACGCCCGGTTCGGTTGACCGGCGCCTGGAGGCTCTGGCCCGAGCACGCTTTCGGCGCCCGGGAAGAACAGGGCCGCCAGTCCCGCCCGATCCCGAACGCGAACCCGGATCACGTCTTCGAGATTCATCCCGTGACCCGGGCCGGCCGGATCAAGCTGCTCCACACCCTCCGGCCGGTGGAAGGGTACCTGCCAGGCAGTCCCGGCCGGACCTTCGGGATCTATCAGAACGCGGAGTACGTCCTCCAGATCAAGCCGGAGACGGTGATCCTCACCCTCACCACCGGTCTCTACAACGACGTGCATTTCCTGATGCAGCCGACCGGAGACAAGCCGCTGGTGGTCCGGGATGGGCGGTTCGTCCAGGCGGCCGTGCTGGACCTCGAAGGCAACCGGCTGGTCGAACGGATCCGGATGGTCTTCACCCGGGACACGCCCCCGGAACGCGCGGTCCGCTCCCTCAAACCCGGTGCCCGCCTGCACGTCTGGGGCAAGCCGCGGGTGAGCCTCGACCAGATCTCCCGGATCATCCGCCAATCATCCACCAACCCGGCGCTGCTCGAAGGGCGCCTGCCCTATGAGATGCTGATCCTGGGCGTTTACCCGGAGTCGACTCGCGTGGCCTATGCACCCCGATGACGCCAACGGCAGAAAGGCCCCCGCGGACCGCCCGTTCCGCGTGCTCCTGATCGCGGCTTCCAACCGCCGCCAGTACGACTGTCCCGGCATCGACTCCAAGGCCCGGGCCCTCATGTTCCGCATGGCCGATCGCCTGCCCGGGGACTGGGAGATCGACCTGGAGGACCTGGGCAACGTCTGGAACCGGGAGCAGATCCGGACCTGCAACGGCTGTGTCTCCACTTCCGCCGCGCTCTGTGTCTGGCCCTGCAACTGCTACAAGAAGGGCAGCTGGGGCCAGCCCGACCTGATGTGGAACCTCGACCTCTATGCCCGGCTCGATCTGGCCGACGCGTGGGCCTTCATCAGTCCGGTCAACTGGTACGGCCCCAGCAGCAACCTCAAGGCCATGTTCGACCGGCTGGTCTGCATGAACGGCGGCAACCCGCGCTCGGATCTCATTGGTCACAAGAATCCGGAGCGGGCGATCGCGCTCACCCATTCCGCCCAATGGGCCGAGCTGAACGTCAACCACCTGGAGGGGCGCACGGCGGCCTTCTTTTCCTATGGGGACGGCGGCGCCGACGAGGTCGACGATTCGGGCCGTCCCCGCATCCTGGAGCATCGCGCCTGGTTCGATCCCCGCCACGAGCCGTTTGACGACATGCGCCAGGCGATGGCGCCGCTGGTATGGCAATGCCGGTACAGCGGGATTCAGGTTCCCAACCCGCTGTGGCGGCATGCGGAGATGGGAGTCGGCCGGAAGTACAGCGACAACCAGGCCGAGCACATGGCGGAAGAACCGGAGGCGATGCGGATCTTCGACCAATGGACCGACGAATTTGTCAGCCACGTGGCCGAAAAAGGAAAGGTGCAGCCCGGCCGGTATCGGGCCTACGGGCACCGCACTCCGTTTCATGCCTGGGACAACCTGCGGACCAAGTGGCGGGGACTCCGAATGGCGTTAGGCGTGCCCCAGCCGGGAACTTCGCCGGCCATCCAGCAGGAGAGGAACCTCAACCGCGACACCGGGATCGCCTACAAGAAGGGCCTGGGAGCCAGACTGCGGGGCGCCTGGCGCTTCTGGAGCCGGCTCGGTCTGTAGGCCGCCAGGCCCCTTCACGCCCGGCGCAGGACTCCCAACCCCCACCACAGCGCCATCAGCAGCAATGACGCGGCCGCGAGGGTAACGGCCAGCAGGAGGCCCGCGCCCAGCAGCGCCACCAGGCCCCAGGCCAGCGCGGTGGCGAGCTCCTTCCGGTCGGGCAGCGCCTGCTGGAGCCGCTCCCGCCAGCCGGGCCGCGGCCCGGGGTCGGCCGATTCGAGCCGGGCGCCTAACGCCTCCAGCCGCTTCAGCCGGGGAGCCGCTTCCAGCCGCATGCCGACGATGTGGGCTGCCGCCTCGGTCTGGCGGGCGGCGCTCTGATCGGTGATCGGGACCCAGACCGGAAACAGGAAGTTCGCGACCCAGCCACCCGGCACCTCGACCTCGTTCGCCTCGAAGGCCTGCACCGCTCCGGCCAGCGCGGCCGGGTGCCGGGTCAGCTGCACCGCGGTGGCATCGGCCAGGCGGCGGCGGGCCCGCCACATGGCGGAGAGCCAGGGACCGAGGCCGATGGCGGTGAAGAGGCTGATGGCCTGCCGGGCAGTTATGGAGGCGAGGCCCAGGATCGCGATCACCGGAAGGTGCAGGAACATGACGAAGAGGGCGTGCGGCACCGAGCGGGGACGGATCGCCATGATCCCGTCGATCATCGGCTCCACGTCGAAGGCGGCGCCGCCGAA
>DASTEX010000138.1:0-2248 GCA_035709185.1 Gemmatimonadales bacterium | reverse complement strand
AATCCTGCGGGCGCTGCCCGACGCCCTCGACCTGATGGTGGTTTGCGTCGAGGCCGGCCTGGGCCTGAACCAGGCGATTCAGCGGGTGGCGGAGGAGATCATGTACATGAGTCCCAGCCTGGGCGAGCAGATGAGCCTGGTGAACCTGGAGATCCGGGCCGGCACCCCGCGCGATGAGGCCATGCGCAACTTCGCCAACCGGACCGACCTGGACGATGTCCGCTCGATCGCCACGGTGCTGATCCAGACCGAACGGTTCGGCACCTCGGTAGCCGATGCGCTCCGGACCCACTCCGATACCCTGCGGACCAAGCGGCGGCAGCGGGTGGAAGAGGCCGCCGCCAAGACCGCGATCAAGATGCTGTTCCCCCTGGTGTTCTGCATCTTCCCGGCGATGTTCATCGTGATCCTGGGGCCGGGCCTCATCCGGGCGATCAAGGCGTTTTCCGGTGCCGGGATTTGACGAGGCCGTCGTGCCAACCTCTGCCGGTTCCGGGGCGGTTTGAGCGCGTCGGCGCGGGGCGCGGTTCGAGTCCTCAACGTGACGCGCGGGACCGAAGTCGGGTCGCAGGTATTCTTCGCGTCCACCTGGTGGGGCCGGGCCCGCGGCTGGCTGGGGTATCCTGAGCCGCCCCCCGGGACCGGTCTGCTCCTCGTCCCCTGCAAAGGCATCCACATGATCGGCATGAAGTACCCGATCGATGTGGCCTTTCTCAATCTCAGCAACGTGGTCGTAGCCACCTACGCCTCGCTGCAGCCCTGGCAGCGGACCAAGCTGCACGGGGACGCACACTCAGCGCTGGAGCTCCCCTCGGGGACCCTGCAGAAGACGGGGACCGTGGTGGGCGATCAGCTCGGCTGGGAGGCAACCCAATGAGCACCGGATTCGTTCCGACCGACGCCGTAACCGACGAGCTGCCGGCCGAGCTGCCGGTCGATCCCCCGCTGCCCCAGACGGTCGAGGACACCGGGCTGTCGGAAGAGTTCATCATCGATCTGGTGCTGAAGACGCTGTACGTACAGGGTGCGCGGACCGGGAAGCAGCTGACCGATTCGATCAAGCTGCCATTTCCTTTCGTGGACGATCAGTTGCTGTCGCTCCAGCAGCGCCGGATGGTGGAAGTGAAGGGGACCCAGGGCGCCAGCCGCGCGGGATACACCTTCGACCTCACCCAGATGGGTCGCGACCGGGCCCGGGAAGCCTTCTCCGCCAACATGTACGTGGGGGCGGCGCCGGTTCCGCTGTCACAGTACCGGCAGTGGGTGGCAATCCAGTCGATCCAGAAGGTGCACGTCACCCGTCCCGACGTCGAGGCGGCCTTCGCCCCGCTGGTGCTCAACCAGGAGACGCTGGACGAAGTGGGGCCGGCCATCAACTCGGGCCGCTCGATGTTCCTCCACGGTGAATCGGGGAACGGCAAGACCACCATCGCCGAGATCGTGGCCCGGATGCTGGGCGGGAGTCTCTGGATTCCCTACGCCATCGAAATCGACGGCCAGATCATCGTGGTGTACGACCCGCTGTACCACCGGGCTCCGCATGATACGACCAAAGCAGCCGCCGAGGACGGCGACGACCTGTGGCTGCCGGACTGCAACCACGATCTGCGCTGGGTCAAGGCGGCCCGGCCGGTGGTGCTCACCGGCGGCGAGCTCACGCTGGACCAGCTGGACCTGCAGTACGACAACTTCACCAAGCTGTACCAGGCCCCGTTCCAGGTGAAGGCCAACGGGGGCGTGCTGATCGTGGATGACTTCGGCCGGCAGCGGGTTCCGCCCCGCGATCTGCTCAACCGCTGGATCGTGCCGCTGGAGAAACGGGTCGACTTCCTGACCCTGCACACCGGCGCCAAGTTCCCCATTCCGTTCGACGTGCTGCTGGTCATCGCCACCAATATCGATCCCAAACAGCTGGTGGAAGAGGCCTTCCTCCGGCGGATCCACTACAAGATCCGGGTGGAGAGCCCGTCGGTGGAGCAGTACGAACGAATCTTCACGGCCTACTGCGACAGCAAGGGCATCCCGTTCAAGCGGGAAGCGATTCAGCAGGTCTATCGCGACTTCTATCAGGCCCACCGGATCGCGCCCCGCGGCTGCCATCCGCGGGACCTGATCGATCACCTGATCGACATCGCGAAGTATCTCGAGCAGCCGCCGGAGCTGACGCCGGACCTGGTGGATCGGGCCGGGAAGTCGTACTTCCTCGATTTTCCGACGGCGGCTTAGCGCGATCGGCTATCAGCTATCA
>DASTEX010000137.1:0-6065 GCA_035709185.1 Gemmatimonadales bacterium | reverse complement strand
GTTGCGCAGCGCCGGCCGGGGCGTCCGCTTCCAGCGGCTCCCCACCCAGTAGGCGCTGGTGTCCTCGTAGATGTTCACCAGGCCGTAAGCCCGGAAGTCGATCGGGTCGGGACAGGCGACCCAAGCACCGTTGAACTCGTCGGGGTAGAACACCTGCACCGCCATGGCTTCCCACCCACCGGTGGACCCGCCGTAGGTGAACCGGGCCCATCCCTGGCCGATGCCGCGGAACCGCCGCTCGATTTCCGGGATCAGCTCCCGCATGATCGCGTCTCCATAAGGCCCGTTGTTGGCCGAGTTCACCGCGTAGGAGTCGTCGTAGTAGGGGGTGGGATGCTGGATCTCGATCAGGAGCACCCGGGGAAACCCCGGACCGGTCCAGTCCCGGTAGAACTGGTGCGCCAGCGAATCCTGCATCCGGTTGTAGCAGTCGAGCCGGAATCGTTCGCTGTAGGTGCAGGGCACGTTCGGATCGGGCGGCTCGGGCCGGAAGCCCCCGAAGTCATCGGGGAAATGGCCATGGTTGACCACCAGCGGATAACGCGCCTCCGGATGCTGGTCGAATCCTTCGGGCAGCAGGACATGCGCACCCAGGTGCATCGGCCGGCCCCAGAACCGGGTCAGCAGCTCGCTCTGGATCTTCACGTGCTTGACGTACTTCGTGTCCGGGGGCTCGGGAATCGGCGGGATTTCCTGGTCCATCACGATCTGGATGGTGGTGGTCCGCCTCGGATCCAGGGTGATCCAGCCCGGCCGGCTGTACAGGTTGCCCGGCTTCCGGTTCCACTGCTGTCCCTCACCCCGGTCGGGCGGCAGCTTCACCACCTTGCCATCCGCCCGGCGGAAAACCTCGTAGCGGTTGAGCAGCGCCTGCACCCGGTAGCGGCCGGCCGGCAGGGACGACAGGCTGGTCACCGGATAGCCCCGCGCGGAGGCATCGACGTAGGCCGACCGGCCGGGCGCGAGGCCCTCGACATCAATCCCGAAGACGAGCTGGGTATTGGCCCCGTCTGAGATCTGAAACCGGGGCTCGCCGGTGGAATCGGTGGAAAGCAGCAGCAGTAGGCGCCCGTCGAGGGGCGTGGTACTGCGCGCCGCGGGAAAGGAGACCGCAAAGCGGGGCCCGGCGGTGGTCCGGACCGGTGAGCTGACCACCTGGAAATCCGCCCCGGACCCGATCAGGAACCAGAGGCCTGACAACGCGATCATGGGAGTACCTTGACGATTAACGAAGGAGTAAGGACGATTGGGGGGCTTCCGGGCCCCGGCTCAATCGTCAATCCTTCAGGGACAATCGTCAATAGAGACCCCGTGCTCACGCTCGACGTACTCAGTGCCCCCATCGCCATCTGCCGGCTGGCCCCGGACACCGCCATCCCGGACTGGGTGTGGCAGGCCCGCGACTTCATCACCGTCAGCCGCACCCGGCTGGAGCTCTCCCTGACTGTCGACGAGGCCGTCGTGCCGGCGGGCCTGCCCGCGCAACGGGGCTACCGGGCGCTCAAGGTGCGGGGCACCCTCTCGTTCGGGCTGGTGGGCATCCTGCTGCAGATCATGGAGCCACTGGCAAAAGCGGGGCTGCCGGTCTCGGCGGTCTCCACCCACGACACCGATTACATCCTGGTGAAGGGCGCCGATCTGGACCTGGCCGTTCACGCGCTGGAAGTGGCAGGTCATCACATCGTCAGACGGTCGGACGGTCTGACGGTCTGACTTTGCAGGGCGGTTACCGCCCGCCAGCCCGCCTGCCCGCCTGCCCGCCTTCTTCGTGAATGATGTTGTACAGGAACTCCCCCGGCTTGAGCATCCCGTAGAGCTCGCGCGCCAGCCGTTCCTGGGTCGCGGGATCCCGTTCTACCGCGATGGCCTCGCGCCGGAGTGAATCCACTTCGGGCTCCAGCTCCGCGATCCGGGCCCGCTCTTCCCGTTCCTGCCGCTTGAGCGTCAGGAAGTCCCAGGTGCTGTATTCCCCGCCCTGCAACGCAAACAGGAGGGCCAGCGCCAGGAAGGCGAGGATCAGCTTGCGGGCGGTCAGGCGTCGGGCTTTCACAGGCGGTAGAGATCCCGTCCCGGATAATGGGCCAGGTCGCCCAGCTCCTCGGCAATCCGGAGCAGCTGGTTGTACTTGGCGATCCGGTCGCTCCGGCTGGCCGAGCCGGTCTTGATCTGCCCCACGCCGGTGGCCACCGCCAGATCGGCAATGAAGGTGTCTTCCGTTTCGCCCGAGCGGTGGGAAATGACGGCGCCGTAGGCGCTCCCCTTGGCCAGCTCGATGCACTGCAGGGTTTCGGTGAGCGTGCCGATCTGGTTGACCTTCACCAGGACGGCGTTGGCCACGCCCTCGTCGATCCCCCGCCCCAGCCGGTCGACATCGGTCACGAACAGATCGTCGCCCACCAGCTGAATCCGGTCGCCCAGTCGTTCGGTCAGCAGCGCCCACCCCTTCCAGTCGTCTTCCGCCAGACCGTCTTCGATCGACACAATGGGATAGCGCTCCACCCAGCCCGCGTACAAATCGACCATCGCTTCGGCCGAGCGGCGGCTGCCGTCCCCTTTCTTGAAGACGTACTCGCCGTCCTGATACAGCTCGGAAGCGGCCACGTCCAGGGCAATCGCCAGGTCCTTGCCCGGCTCGTACCCGGCGCTCTGGATCGCCTGCATCAGCACGTCGAGCGCGGCCTCATTCGAGGGAAGCTGGGGAGCGAACCCGCCCTCATCGCCCACGGCCGTCGACAGCCCCATCTTGGTGAGCACCTTCTTGAGCGCGTGGAAAGTCTCGATTCCCATGCGGAGCGCGTCGGGAAAGGTATCGGCCCCGATGGGGACCACCATGAACTCCTGCGCATCCACGTTGTTGGACGCGTGCGCCCCGCCATTCAGGATGTTCATCAGCGGAACCGGCAGCACCCGCGCCATGGGCCCGCCAAGGTAGCGATAGAGGGTAAGCCCGGTCTCGTCCGCCGCGGCCCGCGCCACCGCCAGTGACACGGCCAGCAGGGCGTTGGCGCCCAGCTTCGATTTGTTCTGGGTGCCGTCGGTCTCCATCATCTCCGCGTCGACCGCGATCTGGTCCGCCGCATCGATCCCTTCGAGCCGCGGCCCCAGCACCTCGTTCACGTTCTTGACGGCCTGCAGCACGCCCTTTCCGCCGAACCGTTTCTGGTCGCCGTCGCGCAGCTCCACCGCCTCATGTTCTCCGGTGGACGCGCCGCTCGGCACCGCCGCCCGTCCTCGGGCGCCGCTCGCCAGCACCACCTCGGCTTCGACCGTGGGATTGCCCCGGCTGTCGATGATTTCCCGCCCATGCACTTCGATGATTGTGCTCATTCACCGCTCGGTAAAGGTTTCATTTGCAGCTCACGGCTCACGGCTAAGATAGGCGTGGTCATTCCACCGCGCCCAGTTCCAGCATGATCCGGCGGGCTTCCTCGCTCAGCCGGTCCCGGTCGTCATAGTTCATCCCTTCCGTGGGGAGGTCGGGCCCCACCCGCAGCACCACTTCGCCCGGCCGGGGGGAGAGGGACAACCGGGGCATCAACTGGTAACTCCCGATCACGACGATGGGGATGACGGGAACGCCGGCCGCGATCGCCAGCACGAACGGGCCCTTCTTGAACGGCATCAGCCGGCCGTTCGGGCTGCGGGTGCCCTCGGCAAAGACCAGCGCCGGGTGTCCCCGGCGGATGGTGCCCGCGGCCTCGTCGTAAGCGGCGAAGGCCGCGCTCCGGTTCCGCCGGTCGATGGCGATGTGTCCCGCGGCGCGCGCCGCCCGCCCGAACACCGGCACGCGCAGCAGCTCCTTCTTCATCACGAATTTCGGAGCCAGCGGCAGTGCCGTCACGATCACCGGGATATCGATCATCGAAACATGATTCGCCACGTAGACCGCCGGCCGCGGTCGCAGCCGGGTCGGTCCTTCGACCCGCACGGTGATCCGCGCGGCCTGAAGCAGCCTGCGGGACCAACCGATCGCGGCCTGATCGTACGGGCCACCGATGGTGTCCGGCAGGTTTCGCCATGAAGCGCGGATGGCGCGTGAACCATGGATCAGCGTGGCCCAGACCGCGGCCAGGCTGAAGCGAACCGCGGTGATCATGCGAAGTGGTCGTAGCTCTCGAGGATGACGGAGCGTCCCTCCAGGGTGAGACGAGCCCCCGCGCCCGGGAGCACCTGGCCCACCCGGGAAAGCCGCGTTCCGGTCTCGAGCAGACACTGCTCGGCGAGATCGAGCGTGAGGCGCGATGGCAGGCACACCAGCAGCTCGTAATCCTCGCCGCCCTGCGCCGCGAAGATCTCGGGTTCCTCACCGGCGGCCCGGGCTTCGGCCAGGACCTCGGGCAATACCGGGAGCCGCTCGAGCTCGATCGCGATCTCCACTCCCGAGGCGGCCGCCAGATGTCCCGCGTCGCCCGCCAGGCCGTCGCTCAGGTCGATCATGGCGGTGGCGCCCCGGGCGGCCAGCCACTGCCCCGCCGCCAGGCGCGCGTTGGGGTGGACGAACGCCTTCCGGGCGTGGGGATCGGGAATGCGTCCGTGCAACCAGGCCGCGCTGGCCGCGCGGGCTCCGCCCAGCGAGCCGGTCACCCAGACGGTGTCTCCCGGACGGGCGCCGCCCCGTCCGACCTCTCGCGCCGCCCGGCCGAACCCCGTGATCGCGGTGGACCACCGGGCGGACGCGCTCAGGTCGCCGCCTAACACCCGTCCGCCGGCGGCTGCTACCGCGTCGCCCACCCCTTCCAGCAGCCGGGCGATGGCCTCGGCATCGGTGCCCCGTGGGGCCGAGACCGCGGCCAGGAGGCCGGTACAGCGCGCCCCGGCCGCGGCGAGGTCCGACAGCGCTGCCGTGGCGGCGCGCCAGCCCAGTTCTTCCAGCGTCAGCCATTCGCGCTGGAAATGGACCCCCTCGATGTTCTGGTCCACGCTGGTGACCAGGAGGCCAGGCTCTTCCGGGAGAACCGCGCAGTCGTTCCCCAGGCCGGCGGCCCGGTCGCCCAGCCGGGCCGCGATGGCGCGGATGCGATCGAATTCACCGCCGGGACCGAGGGAAACTTCCATTACTGGTGCCGGGGCCGCTCGAGCTGGTGGAGAACTGGCGGATGGATGCTCCAGCCCGCATCGAGTCGCAGGCGCCAGCCGCGCCAGATCTCGGGCACGGCCGCGATGACATCGGTCGGGCGCATGCCCCGGGCGCTGTGGCGCAGGGCGGCCACGTCGGCGGCTGCTCCCATCACGTGCGCGCCCAGCGCGGCGGCACTGACCGGGGGCAGGCCCTGCGCCAGGAAGGTTGCGATCAGGCCGCTCAACGTGTCACCGCTTCCACCGGTGGCCAGACCGGGATTGCCGGAGGCGACCGTCACCGGAGTCCCTCCCGTACCAGCGACGACGGTGGGCACTCCCTTGAGCAGTACGGTGGCGTGAAGCCGTTCGGCCGCGGTCGCGGCTGCCGTCCAGGGATCCACCGCGGCGCCGGATGCGAGATCGGGGAAGAGGGCGCGGAATTCCCCGAGATGGGGCGTGATGACCATCGGCCTTCCGCCGATCGCGTCCCGCAATTCATCGACCCGTCCGCCGAAGGCGGAGAGGCCGTCGGCATCGACCACGCCGGTGGCGGCACGGGCCAGGATCTCCCGCACGAACCGGTGACGCTCCAGGTGCAGACCCAGGCCGGGCCCCACAATCACCGCGGCAGCGCGCTCGAGTGTCGTCAGTGCGGCGGAGCCGAGCGGGAGTTCGAAGGACTGCGCCACCGTCTGGAGATCGGGTTCGGCCGCGGCGAAGACGGCGACAGAGCTTTCCGGAGCAATGAGGTGCACCTGCCCTGCACCCGCGGCAAAGGCGGCCCGGGCGGCCAGCCGCCCGGCACCGGTCAATCCCGGGCCACCGCCCACGACCGCAATCCGGCCCCGGTCACCCTTGTGCATCTCGGCGGTGAACTCGGGCAGCAGCTGAGCCGCGTCCAGGTCGGTAAAGAGCACCGGCCACGACGGGTCCGGAAGAGCAAAGCCGATATCGACCACGACCAGGTCGCCCACTTCATCCCGGGCCAGCAGCTGGCCGCGCCGGTA
>DASTEX010000136.1:0-2308 GCA_035709185.1 Gemmatimonadales bacterium | reverse complement strand
GGCCACCAGGGTGTCGGGCTCATCCGCCGAAATCACCGCGATCCCGTAGGCCCCGTCGATGTCCCACAGCGCCCCGGCCACCGCCTGCTCCAGGTTGCCCTCGTAGTAGGCCCCGATCAGGTGGGCCAGGACCTCGGTGTCGTTCTCCGACTTGAAGAGGTGACCGCGCTTCTCCAGGGCTTTCCGGATCGCCGCTGAATTCTCGATGATGCCGTTGTGGATGACGGCGATGCGGCCCTTCTGATCGAGATGGGGATGGGCGTTGGGCGTGGTGGGCGCGCCGTGGGTGGCCCAGCGGGTGTGGCCGATGCCGACCGTGCCCCTCGGCGTCTCGGTGCGGAGCTTGTCCACCAGAGCGGCGAGCTTCCCGGCCGCCTTGCGAATCTTGATGTCACCGCCGTTGAGAACCGCCACTCCGGCGTAATCGTATCCCCGGTACTCCATGCGCCGGAGTCCGTCGATCAGAATCGGCGAGGCCTGCTTCGGTCCGACGTATCCGACGATACCACACATCGCGTGAACGACCTCACGACTGAAGGAGTGTCCGGCAGACTTCGACCAGCTCCTGCGCCTCCGCCTGGGTCGGAGCCTCCGCGATGAAGCGGACCACCGGCTCGGTCCCCGATGGCCGAAGATGGACCCAGCGGTTCCGCCAGGCCAGCCGGAGGCCGTCCCGCTCATCGGTGCTGGCCTCGGGGAAGCGCTTCTTGAGCGCCGCGTATGCGGCCTGCAAGTCACTGCCCCGCCGTGCTTTGGCCTTCACGATCTGATAGCGGGGAGCCGCCGCCACCAGAGCGGAAACCGGCTTGTTCTCGACTGCCAAATACTGCAAGATCAACGCCACCCCCAGGGGGGCATCCCGCCCGGCGTGGAAGCCTGGAAGCATGACTCCGCCGTTGCCTTCCCCCCCGATGAGCGCCCCCTCGTCCAGCATCATCCGGGCGACATGCGCCTCGCCGACCGGGGCCCGGAGGAACCGGGCGCCGCCCTGGCTGGCCGCGTCCTCCACCACCAGGCTGGTGGAGAGATTGGCGACGACCAGCGGCGGTTCCAGTGCACTCGCGCCCCGGAGCACCGCCCGGATTGCGAAGGCCAGGGTATAGTCCTCGCCGATCGGCTCACCCCGCTCGTCCACCAGGGCCAGCCGGTCCACATCGGGATCCACCGCCATGCCGAGATCGGCGCCGGTGCCCCGCACCAGGTTTCCCAGGGCGCCGAGATTCTCGGGAATCGGCTCCGGCTCCCGGGGGAACCGGCCGTCGGCTTCCAGGTTGATGGCGGACACCACGCAGTGCAGCCGCTCCAGGAGCTGGGGAATGATCAGGCCTCCCGCGCCGCGGACGCAGTCGATGGCCACCTTGAATTTCCGCTTCCGGATGGCGCGCACATCCACTTCGTGCAGCGAGAGCACCGCCTCGAGGTGGCGGGTGATCGCGCCCCGATCCTCCTTGACGGTGCCCAGCCCGTCCCACCCCGCGCGGGGCGGACCCTCGTCCGCCATCGCCCGCACCGCCGCCCCGGCCTCGGGACCGAGAAAGATGCCGTCGGGCCCCACCAGCTTGAGCGCGTTCCATTCCACCGGGTTATGGCTGGCGGTCAGAATGAGGCCGGCCCCGGCCTGGTGGTGGGTCACAGCCAGCTGCACCGTAGGGGTGGGGACGACGCCGAGATCGATGACGGTGCACCCCACCGACATGAGGCCCGCGCTGGCGGCGGCGGCAAACATCGGGCCGCTGGTCCTGGCATCGCGACCCAGGACGACCGAAGGCTGTCCGGCGGCTTTGGCCCAGGCGCCCAGCGCGGCGGCATGACGGGCCACCAGCTCGGGGGTCAGGTCGGCGCCGACGATGCCGCGCATCCCGGAAACGGAGATCATGAGCGTCTGGGACATGCCGGAAACTACTCGGGGGGATGGTTACACGCTGATGGGAAGACGATCCACTTCGGGAAAGGCGCGGGTGAATGCGTTCACGACATCGGGATCGAACTGGACTCCGGCGAACCGGATCAGCTCGTGCAGCGCGTCGCCGGCGGACCGGGGCGTCCGGTAGGAGCGATTGGTGGTCATGGCGTCGAACGCATCCACCACCGCGACCAGGCGGGCGACAATCGGAATGGCCTGACCCCGGAGCCCGTCGGGAAACCCGGAGCCGTCCACCCGCTCGTGGTGGTTGCGCACGATCTGGAGAACCAGGGGGTGCTGCCGCCGGAGCGGCTCCAGAATCTCCTCGCCCTCGGTGACGTGTTTCTTGATCTCCTCGAACTCTTCGGGGGTGAGCGGCCCCGGCTTCTGGAGCACGTTGTCCCG
>DASTEX010000135.1:0-2360 GCA_035709185.1 Gemmatimonadales bacterium | reverse complement strand
GGCAAGAACGCCAACCTGAACGTCGTCGGTAGCACCGCCAATTTCGATGACGTCCGCAACTTCAAGCCGACGCACGGACGATTCTTCACCGAGGGTGACGACGCCGCCCGCCAGCGGTACGCGGTCCTGGGCGCTCAGGTGCCCACTATCTTCGGCCTCAATCCGGCCTCGATGATCGGCCAGACCCTCCTGATCCGGGGACAGCCTTTCGAGGTCATCGGGATTCTGGAAGCCAAGGGATCGCAGGGATTCAACAACCCCGACGAGCAGATCGTGGTGCCGCTCAATACGGCCCGCTATCGCCTGTTCGGCAGCGACCGGCTCCGTTCCATCAGCGTCGCCATCAAGGAAGGCGTGCCGTTGGAGCAGGGGATGGTGGACATCGAGCGGGTGCTCCGGCGCGAGCACAAGATCCGTCCCGGGGGCGAAAACGATTTCCAGATCCGGAACCAGCAGGAGATCCTGGCGACCCAGCAGCAGACCACTCAGACGTTCGGAGTGCTGCTCGCCAGTATCGCCATCGTCTCGCTGCTGGTGGGCGGCATCGGCATCATGAACATCATGCTGGTGTCGGTGACCGAACGGACCCGCGAGATCGGGATCCGGAAGGCGCTCGGAGCCACCCGGTCGAACATCCTGCTCCAGTTCCTGATCGAGTCGCTGGTTCTCTGTCTGGCCGGCGGCGTGCTGGGGATCCTGCTGGGCACCGGCGCCTCGACCGTCCTGTCTACGAAATTCGGCTGGAACACCCTGGTCGATCCCCGGGCGGTCATCCTGGCCTTCATGTTCAGCGCGGGCGTGGGCCTCCTGTTCGGTCTCTGGCCGGCCCGGCGGGCCGCGATGCTGAACACGATCGACGCGCTACGCTACGAATAGTCGGTCAGACGGTCTGACGGTCGGACGGTCAGTTCACTCCTTATTCCCCGGACAGGGAATTCCCTGCCCGATGGAGGCGTGGTTGACCGTCCGACCGTCCGACCGTCCGACCGTCTAAGATTCCGCCATGATACGCAGCGTCATCCAGGGCACCGGCCACGCGGTCCCCGAACGGGTCGTCACCAACGACGACCTGGCCCGCCTGATGGACACTTCCGACGAATGGATCCGGGAGCGCACCGGAATTCAGGAGCGGCACTGGATTCGCCCGGGCGAAACCGGCGTTGCCCTGGCCGAAGCCGCCGGGCGCATTGCGCTCGACGCGGCCGGGATTGCGCCCGGCGACCTCGATGCCATCGTCTACGCCAGCAGCACTCCGGACTATTTCCTGCCCGGCAACGGGGTTCTGCTGCAGCACGCGCTGGGCGCCGCCAGCATCCCGGCGCTCGACATCCGGATGCAGTGCAGCGGCTTCATCTATGCGCTGCAGGTGGCCGATGCCTTCATCCGCCTGGGCACCTACCGGCAGATCCTGGTGGTGGGGCAGGAGATTCAGAGCACCCGGATGGACCTTTCGACTCGCGGGCGGGGAACCGCGGTGATCTTCGCCGACGGGGCCGGCGCCGTGGTCCTCGGACCGCAGGAAGGCAACGGCCGCGGTATCCTTGCCTTCGATCTCCACGGTGACGGCGGCTCGGCCCGCAAGCTCTGGTGCGAAGGTCCCGGGGCGATCGGTATTCCCCCGGTCTCGCTGGCGGATTACGAAGCCGGCAAATACTTCCTCACGATGGACGGCCGGGAGGTCTTCCGCCACGCCGTCTCCCGGATGCCGGAGTCGGTGCGAGCGGCGCTGGCAAATGCCGGTGTGGGGCTGGAGGCGGTAAAGCTGGTCATCCCCCACCAGGCCAACCTCCGGATCTCCGAAGCGGTGCAGAAACAGCTGGGACTGCGCGACGACCAGGTCTACAACAACATCCAGCGCTTCGGCAACACCACATCGGCTACCATTCCCATCGCCCTGGACGAATGCGTGCGGTCCAGCCGAGTATTGCCGGGAGATCTGCTGGTGTTCACCGCCTTTGGATCGGGGTTTCTGTGGGGGAGCTGTGTGCTGAAGTACTGAGACGGAGATGGTCGAAGGCGTCGAGGACGATCGAAGACGTCAAGCAGGGCCCCGGCGAAACCCGTGTGCCGGGCGTTACGTAATGAAACGCAACGGCGATCGTGTCGCTGAACCAGGAGGGAAAGTGTTTGATCTGCTTAGATTTGCGATATTCCTCGCGGCCGGTTTCGGCGGGTTCTCCCTGGCCCGCAGCTTCGTCAAGCACCGGCTCCGTTTCGTCGATATGGCCCAGAATCCGATCGTCCCGTGGCTGGCCGGCATCGCCGCGGCCGTCCTGGCCTGGCCGCTGGCGGCACTGCCGCTGATCACGACCATGACCAGTGCCGTCTTCGGCCTCGGCATCGGGCTCGGGACCCGGAGC
>DASTEX010000134.1:0-4946 GCA_035709185.1 Gemmatimonadales bacterium | reverse complement strand
CGGCAAACCCGGTCGCGACGTCGGCCTCCTGCAGCCGGACGGTGTGCTCCTGAATGACTTCCCCGCCCCGCGAGTCATAGAGTACCGCGCGCACGATCGTGGTATCGCCGCTCTCCCAGACCTCGCCCCACACCAGTCGGCCGGCACCCAGATCGCGTGCGATCCGGAGCCCGCTGGATAGTGAGGTGACCTGACCCCCCTGCCGATCGATGGCATCGCGCACCACGAGTGAGTTGGTCACCGAGAGGTCGCGCCAACGTCCCAGCGCCTCGTAGATCAGCGACTCACACATATCGCCGTTGATCAAGCGAGGCGCCGCACTCCCCCGGTGCCGGAACGGCAGCACCACGAACTGCTCGGGATCGGCCGGCGGCGGCCGGCGCCAGTACCACACTCCGGCCGCGACCAGGATCGCCGTGGCAACCACGGCCGGGATGGCCCATCGTCTAACCCGGGGCGATATCCCGGGAGGGGGCACCGGGGTGATCGAACCGGTCAGCAAGCGGACCAGATCGTCCGCGGTCTGCAGCCGGTCGGCGGGCGACTTCGCCAGCAGCCGGTCCAGAACCCGTTGGACCCCGGCTGGTGCCGTCGGCCGAATACCTCGAAGGGGCCTGGGCGCCTCCGTCAGATGGAGTGCCGCGACCTGCTCCGCGTTGGCGCCGACGAAGGGAGGAATTCCACACAGCATCTCGTACAAGACACAGCCGAGGCTGTAGAGGTCGGCCCGGCCGTCCACCGGCTCGCCCTTCCAATGCTCCGGGCCCATGTAGGCCGGAGTCCCGATGGCGAGACCGGCCGAGGTGATGGACACCCCGGTCTGCCCGGAAAGCGCGATTCCGAAGTCGGCCAGCACCGCGTGGCCCGAGTCGAGCAGAATGTTCTCGGGCTTGATGTCCCGGTGAATGACACCCCGCTGGTGAGCGTAGGACAGCGCGTCTGCCACTTCACGGGTAATGCGGAGGGCCTCTTCAACCGGTAACTGAATCTCCCGCTGCAGCCGTTGCCGCAGGGATTCCCCGGCCACGAACGGCATCACGTAGTACACCAGGTTATCGGCCCGCCCCGAATCGATCAGACCGAGAATGTGGGGGTGCTGCAGCCGGGCGATGATATTGATTTCATGGAGAAAACGGTCGGGGCCGATCACCGCGGCCAGTTCCGGGCGCAGCACCTTGATCGCCACCTGGCGATCGTGCCTCAGATCCTGCGCCAGGTACACCGCGGCCATGCCGCCCCGGCCCAATTCCCGGTCGACCTGGTAGAGGCCGGCCAGCCGAGTGGAAAGGGTCTCGATGACGGAGGTCACGGGACCAAGTATGAACCACGGTTCAGGGGCGCGCCAGCAACCCGCTCCCAGGAAGCACTGCGCCCAACGGAACGGGCTTGCCCTCGTCGTAGTCGAGACGACCGCCCGCAGGGCGGTCCTGTGTCAACCGGCGGCGGCGGGCGTTCAACCGCCGTGAGGGGTCACGGCCTCCACGAGGGGCTGTGGCCATCCTCGATGATTCTCCCTCGCCGGCTTCCGTCAGCACTGACCCAATGGATGACATTGGACGAGGCGAAGGCGATCACCTGCCCATCGGGCGACCAAGTGGGACTGGCGAAACCGCTTGCCGCCGCCAGCCGCACGGCACCGGACCCGTCGGCATTCATGACCTCGATCACGCTCGAGCTGCAGATGTTCCAGGCCCAGGGGCACTCCACGTGGGCGATCCGCTGGCCGTCGGACGACCAGGCCGGCTGATGCTGCTCCTCCGGGTTGGGATTCGTCGGCGTGTGGGTTGTCAGTGCCACCAGCTGGGTGCCGTCCGGCGCCACGAGCCAGATATCGAACCAGAAGTCATACATCGCCGCGTCAGAGATGAACGCGATGCGCGTTCCATCAGGGGACCACGCCGGCTCGCTCACCCGTGCGAAGTGCCGGGTGATGTTGACGGGAGCCGCGGTGGCGTCGTCAGCCTTCACCGTGCATATGTCATGGCCCCCCCCAGCCGTTGAGCAGGTGAACGCGATCCACTCGCCATCGGGGGACCAGCTCGGGTCACTCCCCGCGGTGGTGCGCTGGACGACATTCGAACCGTCCGCGTCCATGATGAAGACGCCGTTCGTGCCGCCGCTGGCCCTGGTGAAGGCGCTCCGGGCGCCGTCGGGAGACCAGGCCGGATCGGCGTCGATGGGGCCATCGGTCAGCTGGACCAGGCCGCTTCCGTCCGTGCTTGCCAGATAGATTCGCCCGTTGCGCACGAATGCGATCTGTCCGGCCTGGGGCGGAGGAAGATCGGGATTACCCGGGTCGGGCGCGCTGGTATAGACCCCTTCCTCCAGGCCGGCGTTGATCAAGGGCCCGCAGTACGCGATTCCCAGATGGCTGTCCATCAGGAACGCACCGTACGCTTCACCGCAGAATTCGCTGGTCTCGAAGCCGTCGAAATCGAGGATGATGACGGCGCCGGGGGGAAGGACCCAGCCGCCCCAGTTGCCAGCGGACACCCAGCGCCCGGTGTATGTGGTGGTGTCGGAGCCCGCATCGTCCTGCAACACGAACGTGCCGTCGGGGTTGATCACGTAGCGCGAGTGACGGCCGGCAGCACTGTGGGGCGTTTCCCGCTCGTAGGATCCGCTCCGATCCGGACCGCCCGCAGCTACCTGCTTCGCTGCTGTCGCCTCCATACCATCATTATCCGTCACCGTCAACGTCACGGTGAACAGTCCCCCCGGATCCTGGTAGGTGTGTACCGGGTTCGGTTCGACGCTGGTCTGCCCGTCGCCGAAATTCCAGGTGCGCGACACGATCGAGCCACCAGCATCGGGATCGGTGCTCAAATCGGTGAAGGTGCAGGCGAGCTTCGTGCAGGCGACCGCAAAGTCCACCAGCGGTGGATCGTTGATCTGGCTCACGGTTACCTGCCACGCAGCCGTTGCCGCCGCGCCATCGTCGTCGGTGACGACCAGTGTGACCATGAACTGGCCGCCCGGCGAGCCGTAGGCGTAGGTCGGATTCGGCGCGGTGCTGATCCCGCCGTCGCCGAAGTCCCAGGCGGAAGATTCAATGCTGCCATCGGAGTCGGTGCTGCGGTTTTCGAAGGAGCATTCGAGGTCGACGCACTCGAACGTGAAGGCCGCAGCCGGGGCTGCATTGGATGGATCGGTGCCGTCACAGGCCGCCGTCAACGCGGCGGTGACGGCCAGGGGCGGTATCCGCCAAAGGCGCATGAGCATGACTCCGCGGCCGCGGTTATTGCCTACTCGGAGCGACCATCGTGCTCCATCACCGTCAATATCGGCCCTGACTTCGTGGTACGGCCCTGCCTGCCGGATTTGCTCAGGATGGGTTGGTATCACGGCCCGGGAGGCGTGCCGGCCAGCCGGCAACAGCACGCTTGCAGTACATTACGCTCACCATGCCCCTGATTCCGATCCTGCTGATCGGCGCTCTGGGCCTGCCGCGCGAGCCCGCCGACACCCTGGAATACGTGGTGCTCAATCACGGCCGCCCAGCCGGCGAGATGCGCGTGATCACAGCCGGCGATTCCGCCCTGGTCCGTTTCGTATATCAGGACCGGCAGCGGGGCCCCCGGCTGGAAACCCGCTACCGCTTCGATCCGGCCGGTACTCCTCTGCTGATCGAACAGCGGGGCATGAACGCCGACGCCCAGCCGACTGCGGTGTTCGAGCGTTTCGAGCGCTCCGGGACGACCGCCACCTGGACCGAGGCGGGAGACACGATCCGGGTAACGGCCCCACCCGACCGGCTGTATCTGGTCCGGAGCGAGACTCCCTACTTCGCGGCGCTGCTGGCCCGCCACCTGCTTCGCCAGCCCCGCCACACCGCTTCGCTGCTGCCGACCGGTGAAGCCCGGGTGGAGATCGCCGCCGATACCGTGGTCTCGGCCGGCAACACCCAGGCGCGGATCCGGCTCGCCCTGATCACCGGGTCCTGGATCGGGGCCGACGCGGTCTGGCTGGACCAGCGGGATCAGGTCTTCGCCAGCGGGGCCGGCTGGTTCTTTACCGTCCGGCGCGGGTGGGAGTCGGTCGAGCCGGTGCTCCGGAAGATCGAGCTGACCTGGCGGGCCCGGCAGTCGGAGCAGCTGGCCCGGCGCTTCGCCACCAATCCCGCCGGCCCCGTCGTGATCCGGAACGGTGATCTCTTCGACAGCGAGACCGGCACCATCCGTCCTCGCACGACGATCGTCGTTCAGGATGACCGCATTACGGCGGTCGGCCCGGCCGATTCCGTGAAGGTCCCGGCCGGCGCCCGCGTCATAGATGCTGCAGGAAAGACGGTGATCCCTGGCATGTGGGACATGCACACCCATGCCATCCTGAGCGGCGAGGAATCGGGGCTGATGAATCTCGCGGCCGGCATCACCACCGTGCGGGACATGGCGGCCGACCTCGACGTCGCGCTGTCGTGGCGGGAGCGGACCGATCGCGGCACCATGCTCGGGCCCCGCATGATCCTGGCGGGATTCATCGAAGGGCCCGGATTCTGGGCCGGGCCCACCGAGGTCCTGCCGCGGACCGAGGCCGAGGCGCGCCAGTGGGTGGCCCGCTACGATTCGCTCGGCTACCGGCAGATCAAGCTCTACAACCTGGTGCACCCCGATCTGGTCCCGGCCATCGCGGAAGAAGCGCAGAAGCGGAAGCTGCGCCTGAGCGGGCACGTCCCCCGGGGGCTGAGCATTCCCGCCGCGATCCGGCTCGGGTTCGACGAGATCAATCATGCCGCCTTTCTGTTTTCGACCTTCTATCAGGACTCGTTGTACCTGCCCCGGATGCGGGCCTACTCGCAGGTTGCCGCGGACGTGGCGCCCACATTCAATGTCGATGCCCCGGAAGTCACCGCGCTGATTCAGTCGCTGCGGCGGGGAACGGTCGTGGATGGCACGTTCAACATCTGGCAAGACCGGAGCCGCCCGCTGGAAGACGGGAATGATCCC
>DASTEX010000133.1:0-8163 GCA_035709185.1 Gemmatimonadales bacterium | reverse complement strand
GGTCAGCTTCTCCCGTTTCTGTTTGGCCGCCTCGTCAACATACCGGCTGATCAGCGCATTCAGGGTCCCGGCCGCCTCGTGCGGGCTGGGGTCACTGTACTCGATCCTGAGGAAGGTCTCTTCCCGGAGACCCGTCTCCAGCCGGCTGGACAGCCGTCCCGAGGCTTCGCGCGGGGTAGCCACGTTGAACCGGATGGTGCGGCCGTATGCGCCGCGGGCCGGCCGGGGAACCCAGCGGAAGCCCATGCGCCGGCCGACCGAATCGCCGATGGCGCCCTCTTCGGTCACCAGGTACTTGCGATGCTTCAGGTTCCAGGCGCGCCCGGCTTCGTCGATCGTAAACTCGTACTCGCCGGGCAGGAACCGCGGATCGAGGTCGAAATTGCGGAAGAGCGCCGAGTCAGGGCCGCGAAAGGCGCTCAGGTACAGCTTGCGTTCGCGCACCACCGGGTCGAGCACCGAGTACGTCCGCAGCAGGTCGACATAGGCCCGGGCCCGAAGCAGCCGGTCGCCCTGGATCGGGCCTCCCCGGTCCGGTCCACCGCCCGGGGTCTCGATCCAGATGGTGGCGCCGACGCTGTACGAGGGGCTGATGTAGCGGGTCGCCATGACCCCGCCTACCAATCCCGCCACCGTCAGACCGAGAATCAACCACTTGAAACGCTTGAGGGCCTGCATCAAGCGGAACAGGTTCAACTGTCCCTGATCGGACGAAGCCACCGCCAGTCCACCTTCCCCCGGGAGGTAGGCCAGGCTGTTGGGCCCCTTGGGCCCGATGGGCTGGGGAGTGATCGGGGTTATCGAAGTGGCCATATCAACCGACTCGCCTCGTGTCCTATAGTCTCGGTGACGACTCAGGCGTGGGTTCCGTCGACGGAACCTCGCACCGGGGGTGGCGAAACGCCATCACCCATTGCAAGCCCAGTACCGCAAAGGGGTTCCCTATTTGCACCGCGAAGTTGCGCCTCTCCATCGAATATGTAGTATGTATGCGACGTTACGTGCGTCGGAGCCGCGCCCCAACCGTGTCGGGAACCCGTCACCCTGTAGCAAGCTGCACTGCCGGGCACAGTTTTCGCTCCTTTTCTGCTCCGCACATTCAACAGTCGCGGCTTTCGCAGGCAACACTGTCAGGGAAGGACATGGGCATCTCGCACGTACGAGCGTCGGACTCTTCGGCTGCACCGCCTCCGTCGTCCCCCCGGGACCCGCTGGCAATTCCGGCCGACGTCAAGGCCAGTATCAAGATCCTTCTGGTGGACGACGATCGCAGCCTCCGGGAGAGCTGCGCCAGCGTGCTCCAGATGGATGGATATAGTGTGACCCTGGCCGGTCGCGGCGAGGAAGCCCTCGAACTGGTCAAGCGCCGCAAGTTCGACATCGTGCTGGTGGACCTCTACATGTCGCAGGTCTCGGGGCTCGAGCTCCTGCGCGCCACCCTCGAGACCAACCGCGATACCATCGTGGTGGTGATGACCGGTAACCCCAGTGTCACCACCAGCATCGAGGCCCTCCGGGCCGGCGCCTGGGATTACCTGCCCAAGCCCTTCTCGGCCACGCACCTCCAAGTCCTGATCGGGCGAGCCTCCCATGCCGTCATGGTCAACCGGGAGGCGTCCGATCTGCGGCTCCAGGTGCTGCAGCAATCGACCCAGGGGGAAGGCGGCGGCACACCCCTCATCGGGATTTCCCCGCTGTTCCGCAAGGCGGTCGACCTGGCCCGCAAGGTGGCGGCGACCGATGCCTCGGTCTTCATTACGGGCGAATCGGGAACCGGTAAGGAAGTCATCGCCCAGTTCATTCACGCCCACAGCCGCCGGACCAAGAAGCAGCTGGTGGCCATCAACTGCGCCGCCCTGCCGGAGCCGCTGCTCGAGTCGGAGATGTTCGGCCACCGGAAAGGGGCCTTCACCGGCGCCGACCGCGACAAGCCCGGCCTGCTGGAGACCGCCAACGGCGGCACCCTCTTTCTGGACGAGCTGACCGAGATGTCCCTGCCGCTGCAGGCCAAACTGCTCCGCGTGATTCAGGACGGCGTGGTGCGGCGGGTCGGCTCGGAACAGCCCGATGCCGTGGTGGATGTCCGATTCGTCTCGGCCACCAACCGCGATCCCCAGCAGGCGGTTCAGAGCGGCATCCTGCGGGGTGACCTGTTCTACCGTCTGCGGGTGGTGCCGATTCACCTGCCGCCGCTGCGGAAGCGCCCGGAAGACATTGCGCTGCTGGCCAATCATTTCCTGAGTCATTACTGGCGCCATCATCGCCAGACCCCGGACCGGACTCCCCGCTTGTCGGATGCGGCCATCGCCTTCCTGCGGTCCCGGCCGTGGAAGGGCAATGTCCGCGAGCTCCAGAACGTGATCGAGCACGTGGCGGTGCTGGTCGATCCGGATCACGTCATCGAGCCGGACGACATTCCGATTTACGATGACGGTCCGGGTGGAGATGCGCCGTCCGAACAGTCCACGCCGATGGTGATGCCGGACGAGCCGTACCACATGGCCAAGGACCGGATCATCGCCCAGTTCGAAAAGGACTACCTCACCCGCCTGATTGCGCGGGCCGGCGGGAACATGTCGAAGGCGGCCCGGCTGGCGAAGGTGGACCGGACCACGCTGTACCGCCTCATGGAGAAGCACAGCATTCTCCGGGAAGAGGACGCCGGGGCGATTGAATGACCCGGTCGGCGGCGACCGCCACCGCGGGCGCGCTCCAGGCCCTCGCCGCGGCCTCGCAGCAGGTGTCAGCCGAGCCGGAGCGGTTGCGGGAAGACACGGCGTCACCCGAGGAGGTCTTCCGGGTGGCAGCGGGACTCACCGAAGAGATCCGAGCGCGGTCTGAAGGGCAGGTGCCCGGCCCGGAGATCCCTCCCTCGGCCCTGGCCCGCCGGGTGCTCACGATGCTGCGTTCGCGGTTCCTCGAGCAGGTCAGCCGCGCCGCTCCCGCCCCGCGGGAGGGCGACCTGCTTCCGATCCTTCTGGCCATGGAAAAAGTGAGCGAGCGCATGGTCCCCACCTGGGACCAGCGCTTCGCCGACCGGCTGTCCGGTCCCGACGGGCTCGAGCTGGTGGTGGAGGTCGCTCACGATCTCCGGTCGCCTCTGACGTCCATTCTCTTCCTGGCCGAGACGCTGCTGCGCGCCCGCTCGGGTCCGGTCACCCCGCTCCAGGAGCGGCAGCTGGGCCTCATTTACGGCGCGGCTTTCGGGTTGAGCTCGGTCGCCAGCGACGTGGTGGAGCTGGTTCGCGGGCGGGACCGGCTGGCGGACCTGGAGCCGATGCCGTTTTCCATCGCGGACATCTTCGAGTCGGTTCGCGACATCGTGCGGCCGATTGCGGAGGAGAAGGGCCTGGAAGTGCGACTGGGTCTTCCGTCCCGGCCCTACCGCGTGGGCCATCCCGTGGCACTCAACCGGGTGCTCCTCAATCTGGTCACCAACGCGCTCAAGTTCACCGACGAGGGCATGGTGGAACTCACGGCCATCGAGCCGGGATCGGACCTCGTCGAGTTTGCGGTTCGGGACACCGGCCGGGGGATTCCGCCTCAGGCCATGACCCTGCTGTTCGAGCCTTTTCGGAGGCGCCAGCAGGATCGTGAGTATGCCTTCTCGGGCTCCGGCCTGGGCCTTTCCATCTGCCGCAAGTTCGTGGAAGCAATGGGATCCGAGCTGCAGGTGGAGACCGAGCTCGGGAGGGGAACCCGGTTCTCCTTTGGTCTCGAGCTGCCCGGTGCGGAGCTCACGCTGGGTCCACCGGTTTCCACCGCCGGCGCATCGTAATACCCGCGGCCGCGCATGCCTGAACCGCAAGAGCAGCAGCCGGCGGCGGGGACCGTGTCCATCTCGGTCTGCATCTGCACCTTCAACCGCGCCGCCCTGCTGGAGCGAACCCTCCGCCAGCTGGCGACGGTGCGGGTGCCCTCCGGCGTCTGCTATGAAGTCGTCGTGGTGGATAACGGCTCCATTGACGCGACCCCGGCGGTCCTGCAGGCACTCCAGGGGACGCTGCCGCTCCGCCCGGTGCGGGAGGAGCGGTTGGGTCTTTCACATGCCCGTAACGCGGCCGCCCGGGCCGCCCGGGGCAATCTGTTGCTGTGGACCGATGACGACGTGCTGGTTGAGCCCGGCTGGGTGGAAGGGTATGTCAGGGCGGCTACCGACTTCCCCTGCGTCGGGTTCTACGGTGGCCCGGTGGATCCCTGGTTCGAGGGCGAGCCGCCCGCCTGGCTGCGGCAGTCCTTCCCGACCCTGGGCCAGGCCTACGCCATCCGAGATCTGCCTCCAGGAACGACCGAACTGAGTCTTGGGTCCCTGCCCTATGGGGCCAACTTTGCCACTCGAGCCGAGCTGCATTCGCGGCTGAGCTTCGACCTCGATCTGGGTCGGGTGGGCCGGCGGGGAGGCTGCCTCAGCGAAGAATCCTCCTTCCTCCAGCGGGCCCTCGAGCTGGGGTATTCCGGCCGCTGGGTGCCCGAGTCCCGGGTGGCGCATCTCATCCCCCGGGAACGCCAGACTCTCCGCTACCTGCGGGAGTATTTCGTCGTTGCGGGCTCCACCCCGACCAATCGCGGCTTTGGCGGACCCACGCTGCTGGGCAGACCCCGCTGGCTCTGGCGGTCGCTGGTGGAGAACGAATTGAAGTTCTGGGCTACCCGCTGGCTGACCGGGCCCGGCACCTGGCTGCCCTATCTGCGCAACGCCGCCATCGCTCGAGGCGCCCTGCGCCGGAAGGGCTGATGGACCAGACGCCGCCGGCCTTGGACGATCGGGCCCTCATAGGAGAGCTCCGAGCCACCCTGGTGGAGGTGTTAGGCAGATACCTCCGGCCTGGGACCCGGGTGGCGCTGCTCGACTTCCCGGGTCACACCAACGTGGGGGACTCGGCCATCTGGCTGGGAGAGCTGGAGCTGCTCCGTGCCCTGCGGGCGCGACTGGTGTATGCCGGGGACATCACCCGTTACGACCCGGCAGTCGTCCGCAGCCGGGTCGGCAGCGGTGGGCTGGTGCTGCTGCACGGTGGGGGCAACCTGGGAGACCTCTGGCCCCGGCATCAGGCGTTTCGTGAACGCGTGCTGGTCGACCTGGCCGAACTTCCGGTAATTCAGCTCCCGCAATCCATCCACTTTCGCGAACCGGCCGCCGTGGCCCGGGCGCGCGAGATCATGACGGCACACCGGTCGTTCACCCTGCTGGCCCGGGACCGTCCCAGCCTGGAATTCGCAGAGCGGGAACTGGGAGTGCGGACGACTCTGTGTCCCGACTCCGCTTTCATGCTCCAGCTCCGGCGCCCCGTGCGGGCCCGGCAGCCGGTACTCTGGCTTTCCCGGACCGATCATGAGGCGGCCGACTCTGAACGGGGCGTGCTTTCGGGCCTGGCGCCGGTGGACTGGATCCGAGAGCCCCGAGGACGACTCGCCTCCGTTTCCGGAGCGCTCGACCGGTGGCACGCGCGGCCGTCGGCACCGGCCACTTCGGTGAGGGCCTGGTACCGCATCCAGGCCGGACGGCGACTCCGGCGTGGCTGCCGGCTGCTGGCCCGGGGCCGGGTAGTGGTCACCAACCGACTTCACGCCCAGATTCTGAGCCTGCTCATGGGAATTCCCCATTTCTTTACCGACACTGCCCAGGGCAAGTTGACCGCACACTACCGGACCTGGCTCGAGGCATCGCTGCCCGGGATCAGCTGTCCCAGCGAGCGGGAGGCGCTGGATCGGGCGATTGCCCTGGCGGCCAGAATGGCTCCCGGACAGCAGGAGGGTCGATGAAGGTGGGAGCGGTGGAACTCACCACCGGGGCGACCTCCGATACCATCCGGCTTCAGGCGAATGTCTGTTATCAGGATGGGAGCCGTGAGCAAATCTGGTTCGACTTCCCGGAGCGGCTGAGCTCTTCGGTCAGCCTGACGGCCGATCCGTGGATCGTGGCCCTCGCTCCCATCAGCATGCTGCTGGGGGAGCCACTGGAAACGGAGCTGACGGCGGATTCCCGGCTCGTCTGCGGTCTGCACCGGGTGGCGAAGATCTGGCGCTACTGGTTTCCGGCGCTGTCACCGCTTCAGCTGGTCGTGACCTCCGAAGAGCGGGAAGGGTCCCGCTCCGGCTCCACCGCCTCGCTGTTCTCCGGCGGCATCGATTCCTGGTACACGGTGCTTCGGAACGCGGATGATGCCGCGAAAGGGATTCCCCCCGCGCTGGATTCCCTCCTCTTCATCTGGGGAGCTGACGTCAGGCTCGATCGGCCCGATGCATTCGAGGCGCTGCGGGGTCGGCTCCAGGAGGTCGCGGACCGGCTCCAGCTGCGCCTGGTCTCCGCGGCCACCAATCTTCGCCTCACCCGCTGGCGGCAGACCGACTGGGCGCTCCACTCGCACGGGGCGTTCTTCGCCTCGGTCATCCATGCGTCGGGAGCATTTGTCCGTTGCCTGATTCCTTCGAGCGTCTCCTACTCCAGCGGACGGGCCTGGGGCTCCCATCCCCTTACCGACCCGCTGCTGTCGACCAGCCGCACCGAACTGGTCTATGACGGGGCGGAGACCGACCGGATTCACAAGACGGCCAGGGTCATCCAGTCCGAGCTGGCCCTCTCCACCTTGCGGGTCTGCTGGAGATCAGGAACCGACCAGAATTGCGGGAAATGCGAGAAGTGCCTCAGAACCATGGTGTCGCTCGAAACCGCCGGCGTGCTTCAGCGGGCAACCACCTTTCCGGCCCGCACGGTGGATCTCCGCCTGGTCCGCCGCCTGCTGGTCACCAAGGCCCACGATTACCGCCGCCTGCGCCACATGAGCGCGGAAGCCCTCCGGGTCGGCCGGAAGGATCTCTCCCGGGCGCTGGACCACGCCTACCATCGCTCCGCGCGCTTGCAGCCCGTGCTCCAGGCCCTCACCCGGCTGGATCAGGCCGGCATTCGCGGGGCCACGCGCCTCGGCAGCTGGCTGGAAGGCGATTCGATTCGACCATGAGATTCCCCCAGCCCTCGCAGCCCGCCGATCCAGCCGGACCGCTGCTGCTCCACGTCGTCGGCGCCCGTCCCAACTTCATGAAGCTGGCGCCCGTGCTGCTGGCCGGCCAGGCCGTTCCCGGTCTGCGGCAGCATGTGGTCCACACCGGACAGCACTACGACCGCGAGATGAGCGACCGCTTCTTCGAGGAGCTCGGCATTCCGCGGCCGGACCAGAACCTCGACGTCGGATCCGCCACGCACGCCCAGCAGACGGCGGCAATCATGGCCCGGATCGAGCCGGTGCTGCTGAAGGTGCGGCCCGACTGGGTGGTGGTGTACGGCGACGTCAATTCCACCATGGCCGCGGCCCTGGTGGCCGTGAAGCTCGGAATCCGGGTGGCCCATGTCGAGGCCGGACTCCGCAGCCGGGACCGCACCATGCCGGAGGAGATCAACCGCCTGGTCACCGATCAGCTGGCCGACCTGCTGCTGACGCCCAGCCGGGACGCCGATGCGAACCTGCGCGCCGAAGGCATCCCGGAGGAGCGGATCGCCTTCGTGGGGAACGTGATGGTCGATACTCTGCTCCGGTTGCGGGAGCAGGCGCGCGCCCTGGCGGTCCCCGAGCGGCTGGGGCTCAACGGCAGCCGCTACGTGTTCGTGACCCTGCATCGCCCGTCCAACGTGGACGATCCCGCCACGCTGCGCGAGCTGCTGACGGCGCTGGAATCCATTGCGGGCCGGATGCCGGTCGTGTTTGCGGTCCATCCCCGCACCCGCCACCGGATCAGCGAGTTCGGGCTCGAGGGCGTAGCCGCGTCGGTCAGGCTGCTGAACCCGCTCGGGTACCTCGAGACCGTGGGCCTGATGGAGCGGAGTGCCCTGGTGCTGACCGACTCGGGCGGTCTCCAGGAGGAAACCACGGTGCTCGGGGTCCCCTGCCTGACGGCCCGGCCTAACACGGAGCGGCCGGTGACGGTCACCGAGGGCACCAACCGGCTGGTCGCTTCCACCACCGCGGCGGTGCTGTCGGCGGTGAACGAGCTCCTGGCCGATCAGGAACGGGGCGTCTTCCAGGCGCGGCAGCCGGAGTACTGGGACGGCCGCGCGGGCGAACGGGTCATGGAGGCTCTCCTGCGCTGGTAAGAAGGAACGCGAATGCAGAGTGCAGAGTGCAGATTGCAGAGTGCAGAAGTTCCCTGCCGCCCCACCAGAGCGGAACG
>DASTEX010000132.1:0-4353 GCA_035709185.1 Gemmatimonadales bacterium | reverse complement strand
TGACCTCCCCGGCGCCCACCGAGCTGGCCCGGCTGGCCCACCAGCATTCGCTCCCCTACGTGTACGACGTGGGAAGCGGGCTGCTGGCCGATCTGTCGCCCTGGGGTCTGGTATCCGAGCCGCGGGTGGCCGAGGCGGTGTCCAGCGGCGCCGACGTGGTGCTCTTCAGCGGCGACAAGCTGTTAGGCGGCCCCCAGGCCGGCTGCCTGGCGGGGAGCCGGTCGGTCATCCGGCGCTGCCGGACCAACGGGTTCGCCCGCGCCGCGCGGGCCGACAAACTGACTCTGGCCGCGCTGGAGGCGACGCTCACCCTGTATCGTGATCCGGCGGTCGCCCGTCGGGAGATCCCGCTGCTCCGCATGCTGACCACCGAACCGGCGGTCCTGGCGGAGCGGGCCCATCGGCTCGCGGCGCTGCTGCCACCCGAGGCCAATGCGACGGTCGTCCGCGGCGAGTCGGCCGTCGGCGGCGGATCCTTCCCCGGCTCCACCCTCCCCGCGATGGTGGTGGCGGTTTCCCCCGGGGCCTCCGGAGCCGAGGCGATCGCCCAGCGGCTGCGGCTCGGCGCCCCGCCGGTCATCGCCCGGGTAGCGGACGAGAGGATCCTGCTCGATCCGCGCACCGTTCCGGACGAGGAGGTGCCCCGACTCGCGGGGGCGATCGCCGCGGCGCTCCAGGCATGACCCTCCGGCCCGCGGCCTTTCTCGACCGCGACGGCTCCATCATCGTCGACACCGGTTTCGTCCGGGATCCCGAGAGCGTCCGCCTCATCCCCGGAGCGGCAGCGGCCATCCGGAAACTCAACCAGGCCGGCTGGGCCGTGGTGGTCGTAACCAATCAGTCGGGGGTCGCGCGGGGACTGCTGTCGGAATCCGACTACGACGCAGTCGCGAAGCAGATCGAAGCGTTACTGGCCGAAGCAGGCGCCCGGATCGACGCCAGCTACATGTGTCCCCACTGGCCGCCCATTACCGGGGAGTGCGAGTGCCGCAAGCCGGCCCTGGGCAATTACCGCCGGGCCATCGCTGAGCTGGGGCTCGAGCCGACCCGGAGCCTCTTCGCCGGCGACCGGATGAGCGACCTGGTGCCGGCGAAGCTGTTGGGAGGGCGCGGAATGCTGCTCCTGACCGGCGACGGAAAGCAGTGGGAGACGGAGGCGAGAGACGCGGGATTCGAAGTGGCGAAGAATCTGCGGGAAGCGGTGCTGCTGACATTGGGACGGTCTGACGGTCTGACGGTCTGACGGTCTGAAACCGCTGAGCGATTGAGGAAGTTGGTCGGGAGACCAACCGACCGTCAGACCCTCCGGACCGGCCGTTCCAGCCGTTCATCCCACCGCCATGCCGGGTCCGGCGCTTCCAGCAGGATGCTGCCTTGCCAGCGTGAAGCGCCCGCCAGGCGGAACCAGTCCTCTCTGCCCTCCAGTACCCTCCGGCCGTGCTCGGTCACTTCGAAGCGGGTATCGGGAAACGCCGGATCGGTGAGGCGCGGCAACCTGGCCGGGGCCCGGAGCAGCGGCGCGGGACCGGAAGCCAGCAGCCGCATGGCGGCATAGAACATCCAGTCGCCCATCCAGGGCCGGCTCTCGAATCGTTGCGACGCCGGGAACGCCTGCCGCAGGGTCTCCGCTCCGGAAGCGAACACCATCAGGCCATAGGTCTCCGTCTGGCTCAGGCCGGTACGACTGGAGGGCAGCTCTGCCAGGTATCGCCGCAGCGCGTCGGCCAGGAACTGAAGCTCGGGCGTTCCCGTGCTCGCCAGGGCCCAAATCGCATCCGGATTACCGTTCTGCATCACCTCCCACGCCGTGCGCGCCAATCCGAACTGCGCCGGCGTCACCAGGGCGCGGGCCGGAAAGAGCTCGCCGAGCTGCACCGGTGTCAGCTGTCCCAGGCCGATGAATTCCGGCACCTCGGGATGACTGCCAAGGCACACCAGGGAAGTCTTCCCGGCCGCGATCTCCGACAGCCGATCGAGCAGGTAGATCAGAATGGACTGATCGAACAGATCGGCTTCAAACCAGAGAACGACTTCGTCCTGCCGGGCCGCCGAGGCGAGCCTGATGTCGTCGGCTTCAGCCTGGCGCAGCGCCTCCACCTCATCCACGTCCCACCGGGACGCTATCCAGGCGCTTCGCTCGGCCCGCCGGGCTCCATCATCCGGCCAGGCGCGAATCGGGCCTTCACAGAAGGGATCACACCACTTGGCCTTCTCGCCCGGCAGTCCCGCAGCCTCCAACTTCCCCAGGATGTCGTCCCCGCAGCGGATGTGCAGCAAAAGCGAATCCTCGAAATGAGGGACTAAACCGGGAGCGGATGGAACGATAGCAGGAAGGAGCCCGGAATCGAGAGCCTACTACACTCTACACTCTGCATTCTGCATTCTGCACTGGGTACTCCGCTTCGTGTCCCTCCCGCTTCCCACCTATTAAGTTTGCGCCGTGTATCGAGTCGCCGTGGCCGTCTCGGGACGGGGAAGCAACCTCGCCGCCCTGCTCCAGTCATTGGGTCCCGGAGCCCCCGCGCAGGTCGCGGTGGTGATGAGTCACACCCCCGACGCGGGTGGCCTGGCGCTGGCACGTGCGTCCGGCGTTCCCACGGTCGTCTTCGGCGATCCGGCCGATCCGGGCCCGTGGCTCGCTGTCCTGGCGGCGTACCGGGTGGACCTGCTGGTGCTGGCCGGATACATCAAGCTGATTCCGGCCGAGGTCGTCCGGGCCTGGAGCGGCCGCATCATCAACATTCATCCGGCTCTGCTCCCCCAATACGGCGGACCGGGCATGTACGGGATCCGGGTGCATCGTGCCGTGCTCGCGGCCGGCGCAACCGAGAGCGGCGCGACGGTGCACCTGGTGGACGAGGAATACGACCGGGGGTCCATCCTGGCCCAGGCCCGGGTGCCGGTCCGGCCCGACGATTCGGCGGAGCAGCTGGCCGAGCGGGTTCTGGCCGTCGAACATCAGCTGCTCCCGGCCGCCGTGCTCAAAGCCGCACAGGCCGGGAAGCCGGTCCCGTTCAGTTTCGAAATGGAGCCTGTTGAGTGATGGAGCTGCGATGCCTCGCGCGCTGATCTCGGTGAGCGACAAACGGGGAATGGTCCCCTTTGCCGAAGGGCTGGTTCAGCTCGGCTGGGAGATCGTTTCCACCGGCGGGACGGCGGCCGCAATCAAGAAAGCCGGCATCCCCGTAACCGCGGTGGACCAGGTCACCGGCTTTCCCGAAATCCTGGACGGCAGGGTCAAGACCCTGCACCCGCGGATCCACGGCGGCTTGCTCGCCCGGCCGGACATCCCGACCCACGCCAGCGCTCTGGCAGAGCACGGGATCGAGCCGTTCCAGCTGGTGGCCGTCAATCTCTATCCTTTCCAGGCCACCATCGCCGACCCGGGCGTGAGTTTCGAGGACGCCATCGAGAATATCGACGTCGGCGGCCCCACCATGCTTCGGGCGGCCGCCAAGAACCACCAGTACATCATTCCGGTCGTCGACCCCAAGGATTACAGCGTGGTGCTGGGCATGCTCCAGAACGGGGACGTGCCCCAGGAGGTCCGCCGCGATTTCGCGGCCAAGGTCTTCACCCACCTGGCCGACTACGACGCCGCCATCGCCGGTTACCTGACCCGGCCCGACGACCGCATGCCGGCCCGGATCAACCTCTCGCTCGAGCGCATCATGCCGCTCCGCTACGGCGAGAACCCGCACCAGCAGGCCGCCCTCTACGCGGCCGAAGAGCCTCGGGGCATCCGGGATCTGCGCCAGCTCCAGGGGAAGGAGCTCTCGTTCAACAACCTGCTCGACATTGACGCCGCCGTGTCCGCGGTGTCGCCCTGGACCAACCGCCCCGCCTGCGCGGTCATCAAGCACACGACGCCCTGCGGCATCGCCGTCGGGCGCTCGGCGCTCGACGCGCTCCGCAAAGCCCGGGCAACCGATCCCACCTCGGCGTTCGGTTCGGTCATCGCGCTGAATACCGTGGTGGATCGAGTCATTGCCGAGGCCTTACAGGACCTGTTCGTGGAAGTGATCGTGGGCCCGACGGTTCACGATGAGGCTCTCGAAGTGTTCGCCGCCAGGAAGAACCTGCGGGTGGTCGAGATGCCCATCAGCAGCGGGGCCGGCTCGTTCGACTGGAAGCGGGTTCGAGGCGGATTCCTGGTTCAACAACGGTTCGTCTTCGACCACGGCGAAGACGGGTGGACCATCCCGACCAGCCGCCGGCCCACCGAAGACGAGTGGGAAGATCTGCGGTTCGCCTGGGCCGCGGTGTCGACCGTCAAGTCCAATGCCATCGTCCTGGCCCGGGACGAAATGGCCATCGGGATCGGCGCCGGACAGATGAGCCGGGTGGACGCCT
>DASTEX010000131.1:0-3675 GCA_035709185.1 Gemmatimonadales bacterium | reverse complement strand
CACCGCGGCCATGGTCGATGCCATGCGGCCCGGATCGGTGATCGTGGACCTGGCGGCGGAAACCGGCGGGAACTGCGAGTTGACCCGGGCCGGCGAGACCATCGAGGCGGGCGGGGTGACCATCCTGGGGCCGCTCAACCTCCCCAGCCAGATTCCCTATCACGCCAGCACCATGTACAGCAAGAACGTCCAGACCTTCGTGGAGTACATCCTCAAGGACGGCGCGCTCCAGCTGGACATGAACGACCCCATCACCGGTCCCATGTGCGTCACGCACCAGGGACAGGTCCGTTACGGGAGGTAGGCGCGTGCTCGAGACCCTGCTCACCAGCATCGTCGTCTTCACGCTGGCCACGTTCCTCGGCGTGGAGCTCATTCACCGGGTGCCCTCGACTCTGCACACGCCGCTCATGTCCGGCGCCAATGCCATCAGCGGCATTACCGTGGTCGGCGCCCTCATCGTCGCCGGCGGGGGGCACGGCTGGATCTCCACCGTGCTGGGCTTCATCGCGGTGGTGTTCGCGATGATCAACGTCGTCGGCGGATACGCGGTCACCGATCGGATGCTCAACATGTTCAAGGGCAAACGGGAGGACCGCTGATGTCGCCGGCCCTTCTGCAGCTGGCCTATCTCGTCGCGGCCGTCCTCTTCATCCTCGGCCTCAAGTGGCTGTCCAGCCCGCGGACCGCGGTCCGCGGCAACCAGGTGTCCGCCGTCGGGATGCTGATCGCGATCGTGGTGACGCTGGTCGATCGCGCGGTGATCTCCTATGGAGTGATCGTGGCGGGGCTGGTGGTAGGCAGCGCCATCGGCTGGTGGCTGGCGCGCACGGTCAAGATGACCGGAATGCCCCAGATGGTGGCGTTGCTCAACGGACTGGGTGGCGGCGCGTCGCTGGTAGTGGGCGCCGGAGAATTTCTCCGTTCCGAGCTGGTGAACGAGGCGCTCCCCCTGGATGTGTCGATCACCATGCAGCTATCCATGCTCATCGGCGCCGTGACTCTCTCGGGAAGCCTGATTGCCTGGGCCAAGCTGCAGGAAGTCATGACGGGACGTCCCATCACCTTCCCGATGCAGAAGACGGTCAACGCGGTGGTGTTCCTGATCATCGCGGGCCTGGCGGTCTACCAGGTGAGCGTCCCGCAGTCCCTGCTCTGGCCGTTCTACGGCGTGGTCGCGCTGGGGCTGGTGCTGGGTGTGCTGCTGGTGATTCCGATCGGCGGGGCCGACATGCCGGTGGTGATCTCGCTGCTCAACTCCTACAGCGGAATTGCGGCCGCGATGACCGGGTTCGTGATCCGCAATGAAGTGCTGATCATCGCGGGCGCGCTGGTCGGGTCCTCGGGCATCATCCTGAGCCAGATCATGTGCAAGGCCATGAACCGCTCGCTGGGCAACGTGCTGTTCGGTGCCTTCGGCGCCGCGGGTGGAGCCGCCAGCCTCAAGAGCGCCGAAGGCCTTTCGGTGCGCCAGGTGACCCCGGACGACGCGGCCGTGCAGCTGTCCTACGCCAAGTCGGTGATCGTGGTCCCGGGATACGGCCTGGCGGTCGCCCAGGCCCAGCACCTGGTCCGGGAGCTGGCCGACCTGATCGAGAAGAAGGGCGGGGAAGTGAAGTACGCCATCCACCCGGTGGCCGGCCGCATGCCGGGGCACATGAACGTGCTCCTGGCGGAAGCCAACGTGCCCTACGACCGGCTGTTCGACATGGACCAGATCAATAACGAGTTCGAGCGGACGGATGTGGCCCTGGTCATTGGCGCCAACGACGTGGTGAACCCGGCTGCCCGGACCGATCCTTCCAGCCCGATTTACGGCATGCCGATTCTCAACGTGGACCACGCCCGGAGCATCATCGTCCTGAAACGCGGCATGGGTTCCGGCTTCGCAGGAATCGAGAACGAGCTCTTCTACAACCCCAAGACGGCCATGCTGTTCGGAGATGCCAAGCAGTCGTTGACCAAGCTGGTCCAGGAGATAAAGGCTCTGTAACCAGTCACTAGTCAGTCACTAGTCACTAGTCGTTAATCGCTAGCCCCTCCCCACCCCCCACCGGGGGTCTATCGCCTCCTTGGGGACCGGTCGTTGGCCGAGTTCCCTGCACACCCTCCCTTGCTGTGGCCCCTTCTTTGGTGGATGGGTCGGGTGGGCTCGCGACTAGTGACTAGTGACTAGTGACCAGTGACCGGCGAGTGACTCAGGTAGGTGCATACCGACCTGAATCGGGCGTCCCCTGTGTGTGGGAAGCCGATAGTTCCGAGTGCTGGTCGGTGCCCCAGGGGTGTCTGGAGTGTCTCATAGAAACGATGGGCCAGGCTTGGGAAGCGCTGCCAGCACTTGTCTGGCACTCCAGCGCCCCATGCGGAATTGTGTAACAATCGTGTAACGACGGGAGTCAAACCAGGCTTGTTCGCGTATTTAGCTTCTAGGTGACATCTCCTCTAGCCGCTGCTCTGGTGGCACCGGCCGCCTCTATATGCGCTGCCAGTTTGACATATCTGGAGGAATTCACTCGGAAGGCTAAATGCCGTATGGATTTAGCTAAATGATTGATTTTGTGCGATTTAGGTGCTATATTCGCGCCCGTCGCACCGTGGCTGTGGTGGTAGGTGATTCCCGATGTGGTAGGTCGGAATCCGTGTGCAGAAGGAGGCTGCGACTGTGAGTATTGCCCGCCCGAAGCGGCGTTCTGTGCGCCCCGCCCAGATCGCTCGTGCCGTCGATGAAGGCCGGGAAAGCCTGGACCTTTACCTCGACGAAATCAGCCGAGTGCCGCTCCTGACCCGTGACGAGGAAATGGAACTCGCCCGCAAGGCGTTCCGTGGCAATGTCGCGGCCCAGGAGAAGCTCGCCCGGCACAACGTGCGCTTCGTGGTTTCGGTGGCCAAGAAGTTCCAGAACCGGGGTGTACCTCTGGTTGACCTCATCGGTGAGGGCAACCTGGGGCTCATGACCGCTGCCCGGAAGTTCGACCCCGACCGGGGCGTCAAGTTCATCTCCTACGCGGTCTGGTGGATTCGCCAGGCGGTGCAGGCGGCGATCGCCCGGCATGGGCGCCCGGTCCGGGTGCCGCTCAACCGGACGGCGGACCTGTCCCGGCTGGGCCGGACTACCACGCTCCTCAAGGAGCGGCTGGGGCGGATGCCCACCACCGAGGAGCTGGCCCGGGCCACCGGCCTGACGGTCGAGGCCGTTCGCTCGCTCTCGGCGCTCAACTCCGAGGCGGTGCGGCTCGATCATCCCACCCGGGATGGCGACGGCAACGAGCGGATCGAGCGGTTCGCCACCGACCAGGAGACCACCGACAGCACCACCATGGCCAACAGCCAGACGGCCGATATCGAGGCTGCCCTGGCGGTACTGCCGGCCCGCGATGCCAAGGTGCTGAAGCTCTACTTCGGCCTCGAGGACGGCAACAGCCGCACCCTTGAGGAAATCGGACGGATGATGGGCGTGACCCGCGAGCGGATCCGCCAGCTGCGCGACCGCGCGCTGCTCCGCCTGCGCGAAGGCGAAACCGGCGACCGGCTGCGCGATCTGGTCGCCTAGGGCGGGCCAGCGGACGGGCGGGCGGTAACAACTGGTAAATGGGCCTCTGCACGAGGCCCATTTTCGTTTCCACCCAGCGATTTTCTTCCCGCCTGCCCGCCTGCCCGCCTGCCCGCCTGCCCGCC
>DASTEX010000130.1:0-9771 GCA_035709185.1 Gemmatimonadales bacterium | reverse complement strand
GATGCTTCCTCCTGAGCTGCTCGCGGCGGAATGGCTCGAGGCCGATGGGCTGGGCGGGTTCGCCTCGGGCACCGTCGGCGGGGCCCGCACCCGGCGATATCACGCGACGCTGCTCTCGGCCACGACCCCGCCGACCGGCCGTGCCGTGCTGGTGGCCGGATTCGATGCCTGGGTCGAGCGGCAGGCGACCGGTCGTCAGTTTCTGAGCAGCCAGCGCTACACCCCTGATTACGACGCCGCTGAGGGCGCGAAGCGGCTGATCGAGTTCACCATTGACCCCTGGCCCAGGTGGACCTGGCGCCTGGACGACGGGACCGAGATCGAACACGAGCTGTTCGTGCCCCACGAGCGGCCCGCGGTGTGTCTGCGCTGGAGGGTCCGCTCGGGGGATGGCCGGGGCCTCTCCCTCTCGGTGCGGCCCTTTCTGGCCGGGCGGGATGCGCACGCGGTGTACCGGCAATCCGGCGAGGCTACGCTGCCGGTGGGGCGGTCGAACGGCGAGACCGTCTTCTGGACCCCCGGTTCCGCCTGGCCCACCGTGCGCAGCGTGGCCAACGCGGCGTGGACCGAGGATCCGGTCTGGTATCAAGGCTTCCAGCTCGATGCCGAACGGGAGCGGGGCTACGACTACGTCGAGGATCTTCGCTCTCCTGGAACGCTGACCTGGGATCTTTCGACCGGAGATGCGGTGTGGCTCCTGGCGGCTGAAGGCCTGGTCGGAGCCAACGCGGTCACCGGGCCGGCCCGCGGCACCTTCCGCTCGCTCCGCCTGGCCGAGCTCGAGCGTCGTTCTGCGTTCAAGAGCCCGCTGGAGCGGGCGGGAGATGCGTACCTGGTCCGGCGGGGAGCAGGCCGGACCATTGTCGCGGGATATCCCTGGTTCACCGATTGGGGCCGCGACACGTTCATTTCGCTCCGTGGTCTCTGCCTGGCGACCGGCCGGCTGGATGACGCCCGCCAGATTCTGCTCCAATGGGCCGAGACGGTTTCCGAAGGAATGCTGCCTAACCGGTTCATCGACCAGGGTGGGGAGCCGGAATACAACTCGGTCGACGCGGCGCTGTGGTACATCATTGCGGTCCACGAGCTTGGCCAGGCCGGGGAGCAGGCTGGGCGCCCGCTGCCGGGGCGGGAGATTGAGCGGCTCCAAGGTGCGGTCGAGGCGATTCTCGAGGGCTACGCCCGGGGGACTCGTCACGGCATCCGGCTCGATGGCGACGGTCTGCTGGCCTCGGGCGAGCCCGGAGTCCAGCTCACCTGGATGGATGCCAAGGTCGGTGACTGGGTGGTTACGCCGCGGACCGGCAAGCCGGTGGAGATCCAGGCGCTCTGGCTCAATGCCCTCCGAGCCAATGCCGGCTCGGAGCGGTGGCGCCGGCTGCTGTCCCAAGGGGTTCGAGAGTTCGAACAGCGTTTCTGGCTCGACGACGGCGGATATCTGGCCGACGTGGTGGACGTCGATCACCAGCCGGGAACGATCGATGCTTCTATCCGGCCCAACCAGCTCTTCGCCGTCGGCGGACTTCCCTGGCCGGTGCTCGAAGGCGACCGGGCCCGTCAGGTGGTTGACCTGGTCGAGCGGCTCCTGTGGACGCCGTTGGGTCCCCGCTCACTGGCCCACGGGTCGCCCGGGTATGCACCGCAGTACCAGGGCGACATGCTCTCGCGTGACAGCGCCTATCACCAGGGAACGGTCTGGCCCTGGCTGGCCGGTCCGTTCGTCGAGGCCTGGATCCGGGTTCGGGGCAACACGGCGTCGAACCGGGCGGAGGCACGCCGGAGATTCCTGGAGCCGCTCCTGCGCCATCTGGGCGAGGCGGGGCTGGGTCATGTGTCGGAGATCGCCGACGCCGAGCCGCCCCATACGCCGCGGGGCTGTCCGTTTCAGGCGTGGTCGGTGGCCGAGCTCATTCGGCTGGAGCACTCCGTGCTGGGGCGGGCAGTCAGGCGGGCGCGCGACTCCTCCGGCGCCGCCGCATGACCCGGGTCTGGCGAGCCCATCTGCCGGAGTACGCCTCGGAGGCGCTGGCGCTCGGCATCTTCATGGTGAGCGCCTGCGGCTTCAGCGTCCTGCTGTTTCATCCGCTTTCGCCGCTGCTGGAAGCGATTCCGTCCGGCCTGGCCCGGCGGGCCCTGATGGGCCTGGCGATGGCGCTCACGTTTGTCGGGAACGTGTATTCGCCGTGGGGCCGCCGGTCCGGCACTCACATGAACCCCGCCGTCACCCTCACGTTCTGGCAGTTAGGCAAGGTCTCGCGGCCGGATCTGTACGGCTACATCGCGGGTCAGTTCATCGGCGGCCTGATGGGAACGGCGCTGGCCGCCCTGCTGTTCATGCCGTGGATCGCGGATCCCGCCGTCAACTACGCCGTCACGGTTCCGGGAGTGAGCGTGTCCGCGGCTCTGCTGGCCGAGCTCGCCCTGGCCGCGCTGATGATGTTCACGGTGCGGACCATCTCCTCACACCCCCGGTTGACGCACTATACGGGCCTGTTTGCCGCGGGACTGGTAGCGGCGTACATCACGTTCGAGAGCCCGATCTCCGGGATGAGTCTGAACCCGGCCCGCACGGTTGGCTCGGCCGCGCTGGCCCACGTCTGGACCGCCTGGTGGATCTACTTTCTTGCCCCGACCATCGGTATGGGGCTGGGCGCGCTGCTTCACAGCCGGCTGAGCTCCCGCGACGCCTGCGCCAAGCTGCTGCACGACGGCAGATATCGGTGCATATTCTGCCAACACTCATTAGCCGTTAGCCGTTAGCCGTTACGGGACCAGGATATGCAGCGTGACCCGCTCGGCGCCATCCTCGTTTCGGCTAACGGCTAACGGCTAACGGCTAACGGCTAACTAGCGGCTAACGGCCGTGTCAGCACCACCGTCTGGGTCGGATAGGCGAACTCGATGCCTTCCTCCTCGAACCGTTCGTGGATCCGCAGGTTGATCGCCTGCTGGATGTTCATGTACACCAGGTACTCCGAACTCAGAACGTAGTACACCGAATCGAAGACCAGGGCCGAATCGCCGAACGAGGCGAAGTGTGACCGGTCGAAACGGGTCCGGTCCTGTGACGTGATCGCCTCCCGCACGATCTCGGGAATGAGCGTCAGCTTTTCGCGGGGCGTCTGATAGGTCACCCCCAGCTTGAAGTTCACCCGCCGTTCCATCATCCGGCCGAAGTTCCGAAGCCGGCTCTTGAGCAGGTCGGCATTGCTGAAGACCACCTGCTCGCCCCAGAGGCTCCGGACCCGGGTGGTCTTGAGGCCGATGTGCTCCACCGTCCCCTGCATCTCATCGACGATGATGAAGTCGCCCAGCACGAAGGGCTTGTCCAGCACGATCGACAGCGAGGCGAAGAGGTCCCCCAGAATGTTCTGGGTCGCGAGCGCCACGGCCACGCCGCCCACGCCGAGCCCGGCCACCAACGTGGTGATGTCGACGCCCAGGTTGTCGAGCGCCACCAGCAGCAGCACCGCCCAGATGACCAGCTTCCCGACGAATCCGAGCGCGCTGATGGTCGTTGCGGCGCCCCGGTCGGTCGCCAGTTCCCGGCGGGTGTAGCGTTCGAGGAATGCGCCGAGGCCGGCGCTGAACCAGATGCCGGCCTGGAACAGCAGTCCCAGGATCGTGATGTTGGAAATGATTCGACCAGCGCGGTCGGGGAGGCTGACCAGCTGGGAGCCGATGAAAAGGGCGACCAGCAGCAGCATCAGCCCCTTCGTCTTCGACAGCACATATACGACAACGTCATCCCACTCGGTCTGGGTTCTGCTGGCCAGCGCCGTCAGCCGGTTGCGAACGACGTAGATGATCAGGCGGAGTCCGGCGAACGTTACCAGGGATGCGGCCAGTGCGATCAACCACTGGCGGACGGTGTTCTGGTAGATCAGGTGATCGAGCAACTCCATCCAGGTGAATTCCGTTCCAGGTTGGCGAGGAAACTAACCGAGGTGAGCTGTGAGCAGTGAGCGGTAAGCAGGCACCTCCGGCAGCTGCCGATCAAGCTGCGTCTTTTCCAGGGCGGTTGCGTCTCTATCAGTGAGCGGCGCAAGCCGTGAACCATCAACCCCGTACGGAGGCGCTTGTGAACGGATCGTGTTGCCCCGAGGATGTCGGCGGTAGCTGCTGCGGCGAGTCGACCGGCTCCAGCTGCTGCTGAACCGGCAAACAGGAAGCTGGCTACGGGTGGCGGGGAGTGAGGAAGCTCACTCCCCGCGCCCTGCCGGTGTATCATGACGGTGATGACGGCCCTTCCCCTTGCCGCCGAATGGCGGTCCTTCCGGCAGCGCCTGCTGGACTACGTCCGGGGGCGGGTGGAGCAGCCGGCCGATGCCGAAGACCTGGTCCAGGAGATCCTGATCCGGGCCTCGGAGCGCCTGCCCGGCCTCCGTTCCCAGGACCGGCTGGTTCCCTGGCTCCACGCCCTCACCCGGAACGCCCTGGTGGACTACTACCGGGCCCGGGGACGGGAGCCGGGCATGCTCCCCCTGGAGGCGGGCGTCGAGCTCCCGGCTGACGAACCGTCCGAGGCGGAGACCGCCCGGGGACAAATGGCGGCCTGCGTGCGGCCGGTGCTCTCTGTGCTCCCGCCGATCTACCGGGAAGCCGTCGAGCGGATCGATCTGAACGGAGAGCGCCAGGTCGATGTTGCCCGCGAGATGGAACTGGGCATCTCGGCCTTCAAGAGCCGGGTGCAGCGGGGCCGGGCCCTGCTCCAGGATGCCTTCACCGCCTGCTGTGAATTCGAGCGCGACGCGGCCGGGCGGGTGGTGGGATACACCCCGAGGGGACGCAGCTGTCACTTCCAGGAAACCACGCCGGTCCCGCTGTCCCGATCGGCGGTCAGAAATCTCCCTCCTTTACATACCGATGACTCCATAGCGGCATCGGGAGCAGACCCGACTTGAGCCAGGCCACGGCTTGAGCGTCGCGGTGAACCGGAACACCAGCACGAAGCAATAGCGGAAAAGCGATACAGACGTCCCTTTCGTTTCCGGCAATCGGGTGCATGTTTCCTGCCCGTGTGCCATAGGCCGAGGATTGAGGATGCGCTGCGCCAGCTTACTCGTGGTCCTGGCCGCACTGGCCGCTCCCGCTGCGGCTCAGACCGGCGAATCGTTCGACGTCATCATCCGGGGCGGCCGGGTGCTCGACGGTACCGGCAATCCCTGGTATCCCGCCGACATCGGCATTTCCGGCGAACGCATCACGGCCATCGGTGATCTCTCACGGGCCCGCGCCGGCCGCGTCATTCTCGCCGAGGGGCGGTACGTCACGCCCGGCTTCATTGCGCTCCACGAGCATATCGAGCGTGGCATTCTCGCGGGCGACGGGCGGGTCACCAACTACACTACCCAGGGATTCACCACGGCGGTCGTTAACGCGGACGGGCGGACGATGGTATGGCCCATCCGGCTCGAGCGCGATTCGCTGAAGCAGCTGGGGCACGCCCTCAACCTGGTCTTGATGGTGGGGCACGGAACCGTCCGGACCAAAGTGATGGGCGAGCGTCCGGACCAGGTCATGCGCGAAGCCACCGCCGAAGAAGTGACCCGGATGCAGGAGCTGGTCCGCCAGGGGATGGAAGACGGCGCCTTCGGGCTCAGCACCGGCCTCGAGTACGCGCCGATGCGCTATTCCTCCACCGAAGAACTGGTCTCGCTGGCGAGCGTGGTGGCGCAGTACGGCGGCCACGTGCAGGCGCACATGCGCTCCCAGGGCCGGTACCCCAAGTGGCAGCTGCCCAGTCACATGGATCATCCCACCCGGAAGCACGTGGACTGGATGGACGCCATCCAGGAAGGCATCACGGTGGCCCGGCGCACCGGCGTACCCTTCTGGTTCGATCACATTCACCCCAAAGGGCCCCGGGAATGGGGAGTGTCGAAACCCACGGTGGAGGCGATCGGGCGCGCCTGGGACGAGGGGCTCCAGGTCTATACCAACATGCATTCGTACGACGGTTACCAGGAAAGCGTGACCCTGGTCCCGCGCTGGGCCCTGGTGAAGCAGGAAGTGCCGGGCATGAGCATGTCGGATGACTTCCCGCCGGCGGACTACGGCGGGATGAAGGAGAACCTGGAGCGTAATCTGTCGGACCCGGCCAGGCGCGCCATGATGGAGACCGACGTGGCGTATGAAGTCGACCGCCAGGGCGGCGCCGAGGGACTGCTGATCGTCGATTTCCCCGAGAAGTCCCTGGTAGGAAAGACCTTGGCAGATGTCGCGAAGGAGAAACAGCTCTCGACCTTCGACGCCGTGATCTGGCTGGCCCGGAACGGTTATCCCAACCGGCGGGGAGGCGTGGGCTGGATGATGCTCGCGATCGGTATGGTCGACATCGAGGAGTGGATGCGCCACGACTGGAACGGCGTGTCGCTCGACCGCGGCTGGGACGAAGGCGAGGGCTGCGATGCCTACACCCACCCCGGCACCTACGGCACGTCGGGACGCCTGCTCCGCTACTTCGTGATGGAGCGGGGGACCATCACACTGCCATTTGCCATCCGCTCGCTCACCTCAGCCGGGGCCCAGGCGCTGGGGCTGGCGGATCGGGGACTGCTCCGGGAAGGCATGCTGGCCGACGTCGTCGTGTTCGACCCGGCCACCATCCGGAGCGACGCAACCTATCTCAATCCCTGCGTGCCGCAGCAGGGAATCAGTCACGTGCTGGTCAACGGACAGTTGGTGGTTGACGATGGGAAACCGACTGATCGACTACCGGGACGGGTACTGGACCGGCAGAGGCCCAGGACTACAGGTCGAAGGTAGTCGAAGACAGTCGAAGATGGTCGAAGATGGTCGAAGATGGTCCCCGCCACCCCTCAGTGGGGTCGGGTGGAACCGCCTTCGACCGCCTTCGACCGCCTTCGACTGTCTTCGACAATCTTCGACCTATGGCTTCTCCTGTCGAAGGTAAGCGCCACGGTCCGCGTCATACACTCTCACCGCCACCACCACACCCGGCCGGCGAGTGTCGATCACGCGCGCGTGGACCACCTTGCGGTCGCGCGCCGGACGATAGAGCACCCACGCTCCCGCGGGAGCTTCGGCTACGTTCCGGGCGCAGCTGCCCGGCTTGGGCTGGTGTCCCGGCGGGCGGCCGGGGAACCAGAGCCGGCACTGTCCCGGTGGCGGCAGATGGCCGGGCGGCACGCCCAGCGGGCCGCGATGATCACTGTCCTTCTCCACCACCACGGTGCGCTGCGGCGGTGGGGGATTGCCGGCAATGATGGTGCGCGAGCATCCGGCGGCCGACAGCGCCAGGATCCCGCAAGTCAGCGTTCTGAAGGTCGAAGACATCCCTTTCCTCCGTGTCCAAGGCGTGGTCTGCCGCACCGGGCACCGTTGCAGGCCGCAAGACCGCCGGCCGCCATTCGGGACGCCCCGATGGCCTAACCTCATTCCAGGGGTCGAGATAGATGCTCGACCATTATTCCCGCCGTGGAGTTCAGCAAGAGGTGGGCCCTGCAAGGGCGGAAAGGACGGAAAAGGCGGAAAGGCGGAAGGCGGAAGGCGGATGAAAACAAAAGCGGAAAAGGCGGAAGGGAGTTTTCCGCCCTTTCCGCCCTTTCCGCCTTTTTAGAGCGCCAGCGATTTCGCCAGCGGCAACGACCTCACCCGTTTCCCGGTCGCCGCAAAGATCGCATTGCAGAGTGCGGGAACGACGGGCGGCAGGGCCGGTTCGCCCAGGCCGGTCACCGGGCTGTCGGTGATGCGGAAGTGCACCTCCACTTCGGGCGCCTGACGGAGCCGGAGCAGCGGGAAGCGGTCGAAGTTCCCTTCCACTGCCCGGCCGCGGTCGATCACGATTTCCTGGCCAAACGCCTCGCCCAGTCCGTCGATCACCGATCCCTGCACCTGGTTGACCGCGTTGCTGGGATTGATGATCTGGCTGCCGATGTCACCCGCGACCCAGACTTTGGTGACCTTCACCTGTTGGTTCACGATCGCCACATCCACCACTTCCGCGAAGTACCCGCGGTGGCTGTAGTGGAAGGCCACGCCCCGGCCGGTGCCCGCGGGCATTGCCTTGCCCCACTCCGACTTCCGGGCCACCAGCTCCAGCACGCCGCGCATCCGGCCCGCGTCGTATACCGGCTGGCCCCGGTCGTTGTTCACCACCCGGGGCGGTCCCAGCAGGTCCAGCCGGAACTGAACCGGGTCCCGTTTCGCCGCATGGGCCAGCTCGTCGATGAACGAATGGAAGACGAACGCCAGCGCGTTGCTGCCGGGTGCCCGCAAGGGACCGGTCGGCACGCCCAGCGGCATGACCGAGGTCTCGAGCGCGAAATTGGGCACGAACAGGGCGGGGAACTCGGTCGGCTGGATCCCCGCACTGGACGCGAACTCCTCGCCTTCGCCGAAGCTCACGAAATGATCGCGCCAGGCAACCAGCTTCCCGGCCGAGTCGACTCCGGCCTTCAGGAAGTGGAATCCGGCCGGCCGGTAGAAGTCGTGCTGCAGGTCGTCTTCCCGGGTCCAGAGCAGCTTGACCGGGGCACCGGTCTGCTTCGCGATCCAGGCCGCTTCCACCATGTAGTCGTTGCGCAGGCGCCGTCCGAATCCGCCGCCGGCACGGACCAGGTGAATCGTGATGTCCTCCGGCCGGATGCCTAACGTCCGCGCTACCAGCTCCCGGCCGGGCTGGGGATTCTGGGTGGGGGCCCAGATCTCCAGCTTGCCGTCGCGGAAGTGGGCCGTGCAGTTCATCGGCTCCATCGGCGCGTGGGCCAGGAAGGGATAGGAGTATTCCGCTTCCACCACGTGGGCCGCGCCGGTGAAGGCGGTCTCCGGATCGCCCCGGCGAAGCAGAGTGCGGGCCGGCGGCTGTTTCGCCAGTTCGGCGGCGCGCTCGGCGAACCCCAGGCTCGACTGGGTGGCGGTAACGCCTTCGTCCCAGACCACCTGGAGCCGGTCGCGGGCCTGGCGAGCCGCCCACCATGAATCGGCCACGATGGCCACACCGCCCAGCAGTCCGTCGAGTGCGGTTCCGCCTTCCACCACGAACGCATGCCGTACCCCGGGCCGCGTCTGGAGCTGGGACACGTTGGCCTGTCGTACCTTCCCGGCGTACACCGGGCATTTGACAAATACGGCGTACAGCATTCCGGGCAGCTTCACATCGATGCCGAAGAGGGGCTTGCCGGTAACGATGAGCGGGTTGTCGACTCCGCCGATCGGCTTGCCGATGATCCTGAACTCGGACGGCTCCTTGAGCCGGACCGACTTGAGGTCGGGCGGGCTCAGGGTCGCGGCTTTGGCGGTCAGTTCGCCGTAGGTGAGCTTCCGGTTGGAGGGTGGATGCAGCACCACCCCTGCGCTGGTCTGGCATTCGCGCTCGGGAACGCCCCAGGTGGCCGCGGCCGCCGCCACCAGCATCTGGCGGGCGGCGGCGCCGACCCGGCGCAGGTCGTCATAATGGATGGGCGTGGCGGTGCTGCCTCCGGCAAACTGGCGTCCGTACCGGCTCTCATCCGCGATGGCCTGTTCCACCGTCACCTGCTTCCATTCGACGTCGAGCTCCTCGGCGATCAGCATGGGCAGCGAGGTCTTCACGCCTTGCCCGATCTCGGGATTCTTGGCGATGATCGCGATGCTGCCATCGGGCGAAATCCGGATGAAGGCCCCCGGCTCGAGGGCAACGGGCGCGGTGGACGATTCGGACGTGACGTATCCCAGCGTCCCGAGGAGGAGCCCCCCGCCCGCCACGGCGGACACCTTCAGAAACGTGCGGCGATCGAGTTGGATCGGAGTCATGGCGCTTTACTCCCC
>DASTEX010000129.1:0-2657 GCA_035709185.1 Gemmatimonadales bacterium | reverse complement strand
GGCCACGAAGATCAGTCCCGCCTGCGTGAGGTGAAGTGAGAACTCCAGGACCCGTTGACCATTCTCCAGCCCGTTGGCCATCAGCGAGGCAGCAAAGGCGCCGACGTAGGCCAGGAACCACCAGAACGCTCCCGGCAGCCGCTCGTAGCAGACGCCCGGTTGGAGAATCGTGGTCAGGAGGAACACCGCCCCCATGAGGGTGGGCACCTCCATCGGGATCGTCCGATTCGGGATCTCGAAGGCGAGCGAGGCGACGAAGGCGTAGAACGCAGCCTGCACCAGCCGGTGCACGGGTGGGCTCACGCGGCTGGCCGGTGCCGTCCCGGCCGGCGCACGAACCGGCACGTTCCGAAGATCCGCCAAGGTCATGACACCCTCCCGGTCCGCCCCCGCCGCCCAGCGCGGAGCGCCTTCACCCGGCGGACGACGGCCTCGCGGGAGGTGCCGGACAGCCCGGTCATGAATGCGAGGCCCAGGAGGGCGGCGGCCGTCAGGGCAACGCCCGCCGTCCAGCTCAACCAGTTCGCCGCCAGCACATCCTCCCCCAGCCACGCCGCACCGATATAGAGCAGCACCGTGACGATCCCGGCCCGCAGGACGCTCCGCGGCCGCCACGCCCGGGGCTGGCGCAGCGAAGCGCGCACCAGCAGGGGATACGCGACCGTCTGGATCGCTCGCCCGGCGAGGACGCCGAGACAGAGTCCAATGACGCCATACTCGCGTGTCAGGGCGAAGCAGCACAGCAGGGTAACGGCCGCAGCGCAGGCACCCACCTGCACTCTCGAGCGCGGCCGGAGGGCGGCGTCCAGGATGTAGGCATCGGCGCGGATGAAGGACGTCTGGATGGCGATCACGACGATCAGCACGTTCGGCCAGAACCCGGCATAGTTCTCGCCGCCGACCCAGAGATGCAGAAACGACCGATTCCACAGCAGGATCGTGGCCCCTGCGACGGTCGCGAAGATCCAGGTGAGCGCGAGCAACTCCTCTCGGACTTCCGCGGCTCGATCGTAGCGCCCCTCGCCGATGACTCCAGCCAGGCCGGGCATGACGCCATCGGTACTCAGGACATGGAGGTTCACCGCCAGCCTGGCGGCATAACCCGTGAGCACGTAGGAGGTCACGGCCGCGGCGGAGACCACCATCCCCAGGATCAGGACGTCACTGGCCAGGAGGAGCTTGGCGATGAGATCGCCCCCCGCCAGCCACAGGCTCATGCCGAAGAGGGCGCGCACCTCGGTCGCGCGCGGACGCGCCAGGCCGAACCAGCCCACGTACTTGCGGACCAGCAGCCAGAAGCAGGCCCCCGTCAGCACGCCCAGGGCCACCTGCGCCGCGGCGACACCGGCCAGGCCGAGGCCCGCATAGACTGCCGCTGCGGTGAGGATTCCGCCGCACACGCTTAACCCCGCCTGAAGCCCCATTCGCCGGTAGCCCAGGTTCATCCCACGCAACACCGACTCGGGAATGGACGCCAAGGTGCCGAACACGAGGCCACCTACCAGCAGTCCGCAGGCCGCCCGGACGGTCGAATGCAGATCCACCGGGACGCGGGTAATGTGCGGGGCGAGCCAGATCACTACCCCACCGACGGTCGCGAACAGCGGGAGGAAGAGAAGCCAGACCACCATGGCGCTCGCGACCTGTCGTCGCTGCGACTCGGGGTCGGCCGTGGTCCGCCCATGGGCGATGACCAGACGGAGGGCCTGGGTCGGGCGGCCGTCCGCCGCGGCCAGGTAGCCCACCAGCTTGTGCAGCATCTCCCACACCCCGAAGAGGGTGCGCCCCAATCCGCTGAGCAGGATGGGAACGATGACCAGCCCGACGGCCAGTTTGGCGACGTAATCCAGCAGCGACTGCAGCGCGTTCAGCGACGCCGCGGCCGTGAGTGGACGGGACGAAGTCGCCGCCGGCTCTGGCGGAGGAGCGCTTCGCGACAGGCCGGCGGCCTCAGTCGCCACGGCCGCCTCCCACGAGTTCCTTCACCAGGTCGTCGGCGAGCCGCTGGCTCTCGCAGTCTCCCGCCAGCCGAAGTACCCGCGTGCCGCGCTCCCTCACTACCTCGGTCAGCACCCGGTCGAAGGCCGACCGGAACCGGTCCAGGAACGCATAGATTTCCGCATCCGACTTGTGCTTGACGTTGTGGGGCTTGGTCCGGGAGCGGATGCGTTCAGCCAGGAGCTCGTCCGCGGCGTCGAGGACCACGATGACATCGAGATCCGACGCCCAGTCGGCCAGCGTTCGCCGCCACCACTGCTCCAGACGCCCCTCCCGGATGCTTCGATGTCCACTGACCAGCAGCCAGGTGACCGTGTACACCGGACCTTCGTCAAGGACGACCAGGCGGCCGTCCATCCGGTTCATCCGGCGCCGGAGATCCCGTACCCGCACCACGTGCTTGAACTCCTGCCACAACAGCGCCCGGGCGCGCATCGAGAGGGCGGCCAGTGTCGGTAGCGTGCGTATCGAATCCAGCGCGAGGTGGGACTCCGGCGTTTCCCAGATACTCGTCCGGGTGACGCTCTCGCGCCGGGCCAGCAGGCGGGAAAGGCTGCTCTTCCCGGCGCCGGCAGGGCCGATGAGCTCGAGGAAGACCGGTTGGTGATTGGCTCCGCCAGCGAGCGGCATGCTATACGGTTTCCCAGATGAGGTGCTTG
>DASTEX010000128.1:0-4822 GCA_035709185.1 Gemmatimonadales bacterium | reverse complement strand
AGATCCTCGGCCTGCTGGCGGGACCGGCGGGGACCTCACTTCCGGTCCGGGTGCGGCGCCCGGGAATCGGGCTGCTCGCTTTCGAGCTGGCCCGGGCCCAGCCCCGGCGCACGCTGGTACTGCCGGCGTGGAAGCTTTCGCCCCAGGTGGGGTACATCGCGGCCCCGGTGCTGGGTCCCGGCGCCAGCCGGCGAGTTCGCGAGGAGGTGGCACAGCTGATCGACGACGGGGTCCAGGCTCTGGTGCTCGATCTCCGGGGCAGCTCGCAGGGGTTGCTGGAGGAAGGCGTGGCGCTGGCCGACCTGTTCCTCGAGCCGGGCGCCCGGCTGATGGAAGTCCGGAGCCGGGAGCCCTCGCCGCGCCAATGGGGCGATGACAAGCCGCAGGCCCTCGGCTTCTCGCGGCTGGCGCTCGCGGTTCTGGTGGACAGTTCCACCGCCGACGCGGCGGAAGCCGCCGCCGGGGCCCTGCAGGACAACGATCGCGCCCTGCTGCTGGGCCAGCCCACCTTCGGGAGGGGGTCCACGGCGGAAACCTTCTCGCTGGACGACCGAATGATCGTCCGCATCAGTACCGGGCGCTGGTTCACTCCCATCGGCCGGCCGATCCAGCGGGACACCGCGGCCACCGATACGCTCGCGCAGCGACCGCAACTGAAGACGCCGGCCGGCCGCCCGGTCTATGGCGGTGGCGGGATCGTGCCGGACAGCATTCTGAACGTCGACACGCTTCCGTCGGTGGTGCTCGAATTCCAGCGGGCGGCGGGCTCGCGGTACCAGCTCTGGAACAACACCCTCCGGGCGGTTGCCGCCGAGGAGGCCGAACGGCAGCGGGTGACGGCCGAATACGTTCCCGGCCCGGCGGCCCGCTCCCGGCTGGGACAGGCGCTGGACTCGGTTGGGATCACGATCCCCGACGGGTTGTGGGGTCGGGCGGTCTCCCTGATTGACCGCCGCCTGGGCGACGAGGTGGTTCGGATCGCACTGGGCGATGCGGTGTTGCAGCAGCGGTTGATGCGAAGAGACGGGGTGGTCCGGCGGGCGCTGGCGCTCCTGCGGGCGGCACCCAGTCCCACTGCCCTGGTCCTGGGAGATCGGGGATCCTGAAAGAGTGCAGATTGCAGGGTGCAGAGTGTAGAGTGTAGAGTGTAGAGTGTAGAGTGTAGAAGGGCCTATCACTTCTGCATTCTACACTTTGCATTCTGCAATCTGCACTCTTTTAGCGTTCGATAACCCGGACGCCCCTCGGCACTTCAAACACGAATTCCCGCTTGGCCACCGGCGCGCCCAGGCGGATCCGGGAGAGGGTCAGGGTCCGGTGGACGCCGCTCCGCTCGTCCAGCTCCAGCCGGCGCGGCAGGAGGGTCTGGCGTTCGAGCCAGATGACGGCCCGGGAGAAGAGCGGATCGGCGCTGGTGGGGACGAACTCGAGCACGTCTGCCGCCCGTCCCTCCACCGTGTCGGCCCGCACCCACTGGATCTCGTAGCGCTCGTTAGGCTTGTCGAGAATGCGGGCCAGGACATTCGGCCCGTAGACCGGGTCGGTGGGGAGCGGGGTCCGGATCACCTGGCCCGGCGTCGTGCTGGGGGTGTAGAGCCACACCCAGGTGCCGTCCATCACGATCAGGTCGCCCTTGGGATCACTGAACCGCATGGCCAAGTGGGCCTGGCCCGACTGGACCAGCTCTCCCCGCGACTCCTGGGTCCCGATCATCCGGTCTTCGATGACCTGGTGGAACAGGGCGCGGACCGAGTTGGCGCTCCGGTAGGTCCGGCTGGCCCGCGCCGCGATGGCCGCGGCGTCCTGGGCCGGAGCCGGCCGGGGCGCCAGCAGCAGCAGCAGGGTCGCGGCGATCAGCCGTTTCATGCGCCGGTGCCGATCCGGTGCGCCAGTCGGCGGCCGACCGCCCGCGCCACGCTCTGCAGCTCGCGCATCAGCGCGGGGAACCGATCCAGCTCGATGCTCTGTTCGCTGTCGGACTGGGCCAGATCGGGCTGGGGATGCACTTCCATCATCACTCCATCGGCGCCGGCGGCCAGCGCCGCGCGCGCCATGGCCGGCACCAGTGACCGGCGGCCGGTTCCGTGGCTGGGATCGGCGATGACCGGCAGATGCGACAGCTGCTGGAGCAGGGGAATGGCGGCCAGGTCCAGCACGTTACGGGTCGAGCCATCGAAGCCGCGGATACCACGCTCACACAGGATGACGTCCGGGTTGCCTTCGGCGAGCACGTACTCCGCCGCCAGCAGCAGCTCCTGCACCGTGGCCGCCATCCCGCGCTTGAGCAGCACCGGTTTCCCGGCGCGAGCCACCCGGCGCAGCAGCGGCGGATTGGCCATGTTGCGCGAGCCGACCTGGATCACGTCCGCTACTTCCGCCACCTCATCCACCGTGTCCTGATCGACCGCCTCGGTGACGATCAGCAGTCCGGTCTCCTGCCGGGCCCGGGCCAGCAGCGCCAGGCCCGCAGTGCCGAGGCCCTGGAACGACCAGGGGGACGTGCGGGGCTTGAAGGCGCCACCCCGGAGGAATTGCGCGCCGGTCTCGGCCACCCGGGCCGCCGTCTCGAGCAGCTGGGGCTCGTCCTCGACCGCGCAGGGTCCCGCGATGACCACCACTTCGTCCCCGCCGACGACCACGCCGTTGCCGAAGGCGATCCGGGTCGGCTCGGGATGCCAGTCGCGCGACGCGAGATGGTGGGCCGCTCCGCCCCAGATCACCTCGTCCACCCCGGGCAGAGCGGTGAGGCGCGCGCCATCCGCCGGCGAGAGGGCGCCGGTAATGGCGAAGGCGACCCGTCCGCCCGGTCCGGGCAGCTCCCGCAGCTCAACGCCTAACGCCGCCCCGGCATCGCGTACCCGGTCCCGGTCTCCCGGCGTGGCGCCGGGACGCATCAGTATCAGCATGCGGGAAAAATCACGAATGCGGGGCCGATTCCGCCAGTCGGACCCCGACGATGGTGGACACCCCCGGTTCCTGCATGGTCACGCCGTACACCGCGTCGGCCGCTTGCATGGTGCGGGGGTTGTGGGTGATGACCAGGAACTGGGTCCGGCTCTTGAACTCATGAAGGAGCGTGGTGAACCGCCCGACGTTGGCATCGTCCAGGGGAGCGTCCACCTCGTCCATCAGGCAGAAGGGGCTCGGCTTGGTCAGGTAGATGGCGAACAGCAGCGAGGTGGCCACCAGGGTCCGTTCCCCCGAGGACAGGAGGTGGATCCGCTGGGTCCGCTTGCCCCGCGGCGCGGCGTGGATTTCGATCTCACTTTCGAGGGGATCGTCGGGCACGGCCAGCCGGAGCTCGCACTCGCCCCCGCCGAACAGGGTCTGGAATACGTGGACGAAGTTGGCCTGGATGGCCGCGAAGGTCTCGATGAACATGCTCCGGGCGGTGCCGTCGATTTCCCGGATGGCCTGGAGGAGGGATTGCCGGGCCGCCACCAGGTCGTCGCGCTGGCTGACCAGGAACTCGTAGCGCTTGGTTTCCTCGGCGTGTTCCTCCATCGCGAGCGGATTCACCGGCCCGATGGCTTCGAGCGACGCCACGATCCGGCCGGCCTCCGCTTCCAGGGTCTCGAGGTCGAGATCGAGCAGCTGCACTCCGCCGATCAGCTGCTCCATCGGTGCATGCCATTCGAGCTCGACCCGCTCGCGGATGCTGCGGCGTGAACCGGCCACTTCGGCCAGATCGAGCTCGAGACGATGATGCTCCTCGGTCAGCTGCTCGACCCGGGCTCGCAGATCGTGCAGCCGGCGGTCGGTCTCGGCCAGTGCCCCGTCGGCCAAAGCCAGGGCCGCCTCGGCTTCTTGGAGGGCAACCTGGTGGGCCTGGAACGCGGTCCCTCGTTCCGCCCGCTGTTCCTCCCACTGCGACTGCTGGGAGGTCAGCTGGGCCGTCTCGGTTTCCAGGCCCGCGAGCTCGGTACTCAGCGCCTGGATGGCGGTGCCGGCCTCGCTGATGGTCAGGGTGGCCCGCTCCAGCCGCTCCGAGGCCGCCCGCAGCCGCGCGCCCAGGTGCGCCTCCTGCACCTGCCATTGCAGTCGCGCTTCCCGGGCTCCCTCCTGATCGGACTCCATGGCGGCCAGCAGGGTACGGGCCTGTCCCAGCTGCTCGTCGAGCCGGACCCGGGCCAGATCGCCCTGGGTCAGCCCCGCGTCGACTTCGGCCAGGCGCCGCTCGGCCTGGCCGATGCGCTCCTGGATGCGGTTGAGCGACAGCTCGGAGTCGTGCAGCTCGCGCCGGAGCGCGGCCAGCCGGCGGTCGGCATCATCCCGAGCTCCGATGGCCAGTCGTTCGGCATCCTGGGCGGCAGTGAGCCGGACGGCAGCGGTCTCGGTCTCCTGCTCCAGTTCATCGAGCCGGCTGCGGGTCGCGGCGAGGGCGAGGGTGGACTGGCTGAGGGCCGTCTCCTGGGCCGACACATCAGAAGTGAGCTGGACCAGGTCGGCCCGGCGGCGGATCGGGCCCGAAGGGCTGGGCGCCCCGCCCAGATGCACCGCGCCACTGGGACGCCGCAGCACTCGCCCCGACCCCTCCAATACCTCCGAGCCGCCGACCAGCGCATCGACCCAGGCTGCGGCGGGGCCTTCGGCGCGCAAACGGTTGGTCAGCGGGTGGGCCCCGGTCACCCGGACCGTCGGACCGGGCTCGACCGGCAGCAGCACCAGGGCGCCCGGCTGGGCTCCGGCATGCCATTCCTGGATCTGCTCCACGGCGCCCCAGTCCCGGACCAGGACCGCGTGCACCAGATCGCCTAACAACCGCTCGGCCAGCTCGGCGTCTTCCCGTCCGGTCGCGAGATAATCACTCAGCGGACCCAGC
>DASTEX010000127.1:0-4363 GCA_035709185.1 Gemmatimonadales bacterium | reverse complement strand
GGCAGTGATTCGCTGGCCCCCGTGTCCGCGGCCCGTGCAGCCCAATCCGGTATCGCATCGGCCGAAGGGAAAGTAGATCTGGTGGTGGAGCTGGCCCGCCTGGCGGGCATGCCGGCCCGGATGGTCTCGGGCGTGGATGTCGCCCGCCCCGAGCTTCCCGCGCACGTCTGGGCCGAGGTATGGACCGGCGATCGCTGGACGGCCGTGGATCCGGTGTACGGATCGGTGCCGGTATCCCCCACCCTCTTGCGGGTAACGACCGGGAGCGCCGGCCGGCCGCTGGCGCTGGTCCCGTTGATCGGCTCACTCCGGACCACGGTGCTGTCGAAAACGCGATGATCAAAATCACCAACCTGAGCAAGCGCTACGGCAGCTTCACCGCCGTCGACCAGCTCTCCCTGGACATTCCGGCGGGCACGCTGTTCGGTTTTCTGGGGCCTAACGGCGCCGGCAAGACCACCACGCTGCGGATGATCGCGGGGATCCTGCGGCCGACCTCCGGCACCGTGGAGATCGCCGGCGAGGACGTGGAGCGCAACCCGCTCGCCGCCAAGTCCCGGCTGGGGTACATCCCCGACCGCCCCTTCGTCTACGACAAGCTCACCGGGGCCGAGTTCCTGCGATTCACGGCGGCGCTGTTCGGGAACGAAGGGCCGGCGGTGGAGGCACGGATCAACGAACTGCTCGATCTGTTCGAGCTGGCCCCGTGGAAGGACGAGCTCACCGAGTCCTACAGCCACGGCATGCGACAGAAGCTCATCATCTCCAGCGCGCTGGTGCACCGCCCCGAGGTGATCGTGGTGGACGAACCGATGGTGGGACTGGATCCGAAGAGCGGCCGGCTGCTCAAGGACCTGTTCCGCCGATTCGTGGAGCGGGGCGGCACCGTCCTGATGAGCACCCACACGCTGGAGATCGCCGAAGGCATGTGCGACCGCATCGCCATTGTCCGGGGCGGGAAGCTGATCGCCTGCGGCACCATGGCGGAGCTCCGGGAGCAGCACGCCGCGGGCGATGCCACCCTGGAGGAGCTGTTCCTCAAGCTGACCGGCGGCCTGACGGAGCGGGAGCTGAGTGACCTCTTCGCCGCTTGATCTGCCCCGGCCGTCCGCCCTGCCGGTGCCGCCGGGGCGGCAGCCCCACCTCTGGACGGTCCTGACGCCGCAGTGGCGCAGCGTCCTGGCCCGGATGCGGGAAAACCGGAGCGTGGGACGCACGCTGCTGTTCGCGTTCATTGGGCTGGCGTTCTGGGCCGCCGTGTTCGGCGTCAGCTTCCGGGTGTTGCGCTATTTCCGCGGGGTGGAGGAAATCGGCAGCCTGCTGGCCGGCAAGATGCTGGGCCTCTGCCTGCTGGCGTTCGGCGGCATCCTGCTGCTGTCGAATCTGGTCACGTCGCTGTCGACGTTCTTCCTGGCGAAGGACCTCGACATGATGGTGGCCGCGCCGGTCGACTGGCTCCGATTCTATCTGGCGAAGCTGTCCGAAACGCTGGTGTATTCCTCGTGGATGGTGCTGCTGCTCGCCTTCCCGCTCCTGACGGCGTACGGCATCGTGTACGACGGCGGGCCGCTCTTTCCCTTCGTCGCGCTCGCCGCCGTGGTACCGTTCCTGGTGCTGCCGTCGGTGGTGGGAGCCGCGGCCACGCTCTTCCTGGTCAACATCTTTCCGGCCCGGCGCACGCGCGACGTCCTGAGCCTGGTGGCCGCCGGCGCCCTGGCGGCGTTGGTGCTGATCCTGCGGCTGATGCGGCCGGAACAGCTGGCCCGGCCGGACGGGTTCCAGAACCTGGTGGAGTTCATCGCGGTGCTGCAGACGCCGTCGAGTCCGTGGCTGCCCAGCGAGTGGGCTTCGCAGGTGATCATGAACTGGCTGGTCCGGATCTCCGACCCGCTCCCGATCGCGCTGCTGTGGAGCACGGCGGGGGCGTTCGTGGTGTTCGGCGCCATGTTCCATCGCCGGCTCTACGCGGTGGGGTACTCCAAGGCCCAGGAGGGGGCCAACACCTACCTCCGGGGCCGCCTCTGGGAGCGCCTGATGCAGGGCGCATTCCGCTGGCTGCCGGTGACCCGGCGCGAGTTCCTGCTCAAGGACCTGCGGCTGTTCTTCCGGGACACGACGCAATGGAGCCAGCTGATTCTGCTGGCCGTGCTGCTGATGGTCTACGTCTTCAACATCCGGGCGCTCCCGCTCTTCTCGGGGGAACGGGTGCCCTTCAGCCTGGTGACGCTGGTGATCTTCCTGAACCAGGGGCTGGCGGGCTTCGTGCTCGCCGCGATCGCCGCCCGGTTCATCTTCCCCGCCATCTCGCTGGAGGGGCGCCAGCTGTGGCTGCTGCGCTCGAGCCCGCTGGACCACCGGGCGCTTCTGTGGAGCAAGTACTGGATCGGGACGCTGCCGCTGCTGGTGCTGGCCCTGCTGATCACGCTCATCACCAACGCGATGCTCAAGGCCTCACCCTTCATGATGGCGGTCAGCGTCGGCACCACCATCGCCTTCACGGTGGCGGCGGGCGCCATGGCGCTGGCGATGGGGATCTACTATCCCCAGTTCGAAACCGAGAACGCGGCCCAGATCCCCACCAGCTTCGGCGGCATGCTGTTCATGATGGCGAGCGTCACGCTGCTCGGCGCCATCATCACGGCCGAGGCGGCACCGGTCGCCGCCTATCTCCGGGCCCGGCAGGCGGGCGTGCCGTTCGAAGCCACCCAGGGTCTGGTGGTCTCGCTCGGCATCGCGCTGGCGCTCACCGCCGGCACCACCGTGGTCTCCCTGCGGCTGGCGCTGCGCCGGCTCCGCGAGCTGGAGACCTGACGCACAATTCGCTCGCGGGTTCGCCGTAATCCGATGACGGACATCATCGTAATCCCTCCCACCTTGGGACCTCCATTCCAAGGGGGGAGTCGTGTCGCATTCGATCGCCCGCCGCGCAGCCTGCTGCGTGGCACTGGCCGCCGCCTGCCGCGAGGCGCCGACCGCACCGGGTAACCCGACCACCCCCGGGGGGACCTCGGGCAGGCCGCCGGTACTGATGGCGCCCATCGTGGGCGGGTCCGATGCCGTGCGCCAGCAGGTTATCCGCTTCTTTGCGCCGCTCATCTACCAGGACGTGGAAGATCGGTCCGAGGCCGATCTCATCACCCGGGTCACCTTCGACGGCAACTGGAAGGGCACCGACAACTGGGAGCACACCTTCCTGTACCCCAAGCGGGCGTACGTGTACACCTCACTGATCGAGGACGCCAACCGCTATTTCCTGCACTATGGCCTCTACTGGCCGCGCGACTGGTGCGGGGGTCTCTGCTGGGCCGGCAACGACTATCACGAGAACGACATGGAAGGGCTGAGCCTGGTGGTCGACAAGCGGTTCACGGCGCCGGGCTGGCCGTTCGGCCAGGTCCTGACGCTCGAAACTCGCCATCATAACGGCATCAAGCGATACCGCAACTGCGCCCCGTCCGGGGGGTACCCGGCGTACGTGATGCTGCGGAGCGGTTTCGGCGCGGCCTGCATTCCCTTTCAGGCCTACCAGACCGCCAGCACGTTTCCCAATCCCCCGAACCGGGTGGCGGTGTACGCCAATTCCCAATCACACGCCGTCCGGGCCCTGGAAAGCGGGGACTATCCCTTCGCCGGCGGAGACGGCGTGGTGTACTACCCGACTGCGGGCGCGGCCCAGGTACCGGCTTCGGTGATGTACGGACAGCCGACGGCGTATGCTATCCAGTGGATGGACAGCACCGAGACGAATGCCTGGACCCTCTGGAACCAGCGCTACAACAATGTCATAACGGTCGACAACAACCTGTTCGAAGCCGATGGCGGCATCGACGTGGGGCCGCACGATGTGTTCTACCTCAAGCACTTCGGCTGCAACGACAACTGTCCCTGGCTCGCGAGTACCCGGGCCAAGGCCCCGTGGGGCATTCCGGCGGGCGACAGCGAACACATCGGCGACTGGCACAACCACCCGGCCTACTCCTGGACCCGGCACTGGGCCCCGGCAAGCGGTCTCGGATCCTGGTTCGAGTACACCTGTCTGGTCGACACCTGCCGGCAGTCCGTTCAGTGGGAGACCAGCTATCGGCACAACATTTACTGGGACGATCGGGCCTGGGTGAACGGCAGCCTGTCCGATCCAGGAGGAGGAGGCAGTTCCTGCTTCAGGTGCCCCAAGATGTCCCCGGGCATGGAGCGGCCCCCCCGGCATGGCGCCGAGCATCGGTGGGACTTCGATGACCTGCAAGGCGCGCAACTGAGCGGCGACGGCAGGATGGAACTGGTGACGATAACGGACGAGGACTGGGGCTATGCCGACGGCAACCTCGAAGCGATCCGGATCCGGGGCCAGGGCCGCGTGTCCCTC
>DASTEX010000126.1:0-4152 GCA_035709185.1 Gemmatimonadales bacterium | reverse complement strand
TGAGCGCCACGTTGCGCTCGAGCTCGCGGAACAAGCGCTCGCGCACCTGCCGGCTGGTGACGAATTTCCCTTCCCGGCCGGCGAACGGCGAGTTGTTCACCATGAAGTCGACCGAGATGGTGGGCTCCTCCACCGCGATGCCTTCCAGCCGTTCCGGCACCGCGGGATCGGTCAGGGTCTTTCCGATCTCGATGCCCTCGAATCCCGACACCACCACGATGTCGCCGGCCGAGGCCTCGTTCACGTCCACCCGGTTGAGGCCGTCAAAGGTGTAGAGCTTGGTGATGCGGCTCTGTTCCAGCGACTCCTCGGGCGGCACCAGGCCGGGCGCGCCCAGCGGCAGCAGCGCCACCGGATCACCCACCCTGACCCGCCCCCGCTCAATCCGGCCGATGCCGAGCCGGCCGAGATAGCTGGAGTAGTCGAGGGTGGAGATCAGCATCTGGAACGATCCCTCGGCCGAGCCGCCCGGCGGCGGCACGTGATCGACGATGGCCTGGAACAGCGGGGTCAGATCGGTGCCCGGCCGCCCCAACTCGGGCGTGGCGGTGCCGGCGCGGCTGGAGGTATAGAAGAACGGCGCGTCGAGCTGGTCGTGGCTGGCGTCGAGATCGATGAACAGACCCAGCACCTCATCGTGGACCCGGAGGGGCTCGGCGTCCTGCCGGTCGATCTTGTTGATCGCGACGATCGGCCGGAGCCCCAGGGCGAGCGCCTTGCGGGTGACGAACCGGGTCTGCGGCATGGGCCCTTCGGCGGCATCCACCAGGATGAGCACGCCGTCCACCATCCGCAGGATCCGCTCGACCTCACCACCGAAATCGGCGTGCCCCGGCGTGTCCACGATGTTGATCTTCACGCCGTGCCACGTCACCGCGGTGTTCTTCGCGAGAATGGTGATGCCGCGCTCGCGCTCGAGCGGATTGGAATCCATCACGCGCTCTTCGACCTGCTGATTGGCCCGGAAGGCTCCAGCCTGGCGGAGCATCTGATCCACCAGAGTGGTCTTCCCGTGATCGACGTGCGCGATGATCGCGATGTTTCTTATCTGCACTATACCTCTGGACGGTCGGACGGACCGTCGGTCGGTCCTCCGCGGGCCATATATAGAGGATGCCCAGTACCGGCGCAAGCGGCTGTTTTGAGGGTCGAAGTGACGCAATTACGCGAGGTTAGGGCCTGATCCGACGGCTCGAGTCCGGCTCGGCCACTAGATTCCTACCACCCATGGAGACGCCCGGCTTCTCCTCCATTGCCCTGCGGTTGGCGGCGGTGTTCGCGCTGGTCCTGGCGAACGCCTTTTTCGTAGCCGCCGAATTCGCCCTGGTGGGCTCGCGCCGGACCCGTCTCGATGAGATGCACCGGGCCGGCAGCCGGGGGGCCGGCCTGGCCAAGCGGGCCATCGACCACCTCGACCGCTACATCTCCGCCACCCAGCTCGGTATTACGCTCGCGTCCCTCGGCCTCGGCTGGATCGGCGAGCCGTTCCTGGCCGGATTGTTCGAGTCCTTCTTCGGCGGTCTCCCGGCGCCGTTCAATACCCTCGCGAAGCACACGGTGGCGGTGGCCATCGCCTTCGCGTTCATCACCCTGCTGCACATTGTCCTGGGCGAGCTGGTTCCCAAGGCCATGGCCCTGCTCTATCCCGAACAGGTGAGCGAATGGGTCGCGGCGCCGCTCATGGGATTCACCTGGATCATGGCCGCTCCGATCGCGGTGCTCAACGGGACCGCCAACCGGCTGCTCCGGGTGATCCGGATTCCCGCGCCCCGGGGACACGAGCGGGTCCATTCTCCGGAAGAAATCCGGATGCTGGTGGAACAGAGCCAGGAAGGCGGGTCGCTGGGGCAGGAAGATGCCCGGTTGCTCGAAGGGGTTTTCGAGTTCAGCGAGAAGAACGCGGTAGACGTGATGACGCCGCGGACCCAGATGGTGGTGCTCGACGCCGACGATTCGGTGGAGGTCGCGGCGGATACCATCGCGCGGGCGGGGCGCTCCCGCTACCCGGTCTACCGGGAATCGCTCGACGACGTGGTGGGCGTGGTGCACGCGAAGGACGTGCTGGGCGCGCTGCGGAATCAGCCCGGCAGCACGGTGCGCGCGATCATGCGGCCGCCGCTCTTCGTGCCGGGTACCCGGGAAGTGGAAGACGTGCTGGCCGATATGAAGCGGCTGAAGGTGCACCTGGCCGTGGTGCTCGACGAATACGGCGGTACCGCGGGACTGGTCACGATGGAAGACCTGCTGGAGGAGATCGTGGGGCCGATCTACGACGAGCACGACCACCCCACGGCCCCGGCACCAACCGACGCGCGCCTGCTCGACGGCGCCATGTCGATCGCTGAATTCAACAACGACTACGACGCCACCCTCGACGACACCGACTATACCACCCTGGGGGGATTCCTGTTCGGCCACCTCGGGCGCCTGCCCCGGCCGGGCGATCGGGTCAAGGTTCCGCCGTTCGAGTTCGAAATTGCGGCCATGGAAGGACGACGGGTACAAACGGTTCGGCTATTGCAGGATGGCAAGAGGGTGCCGAGTGCCTAGTGCCGGGTGCCGAGTGCCGTGCTGAGTGCCGGGTGCCGGGCTGGGTGCCGTGCTGGGTGCCGGCGCCCGAACGCCGAGCTCCTGGCTCGGCACTCGGTACTCAGCACGGCACTCGGTACTCAGCACGGCACCCGGCACTCAGCACGGCACCCGACACTCAGCACGGCACTCAGTACTCAGCACGGCACTCAGTACCCAGCACGGCACCCGGTACTCAGTACGGCACCAGGTACTCAGTACGGCACCCGGTACTCAGTACGGCACCCGGCACCCAGCCCGGCACCCGGCACCCGGCACTCAGCACGGCACTCGGCACCCGGCACTAGGAACCCTGCACTCTTCTTCCCAGATCTACAGCCAGTTCGAGTGCTTTGATCATCGAAGAAGGATCAGCTCGTCCCTTTCCCGCGATATCCATCGCGGTTCCGTGATCGGGCGAGGTCCGCGGGAACGGCAGTCCCAGGGTGACGTTCACGGCCTGGCCGAACCCGGCTACCTTGATCGCGGTCATGCCCACATCGTGATAGGGAGCGAGCACGGCGTCGAATTCGCCCTTCATCGCCCGGACGAACACCGTGTCAGCCGGGAACGGGCCCGCCGCGCCGAGCGCTTGCACGGCGGGTTTCATGATCCGCTCCTCCTCGTCGCCGAAGAGTCCCTGCTCGCCGGCGTGAGGATTGAGGGCGCAGAGGGCCAGGCGGGGCTCGGCGATGCCGAACCAGTCCCGCAGCCCTCTGAGCGTGGTCTGACCGGTCTCGATGATGCGCTGGCTGGTGAGGAGGGCGGGTACGTCGCGAAACGCGACATGGGTGGTGATCAGGACCACCCGCAACTGCTCGCAGGCCAGCATCATGGCCACCTTGGCGCCGCCCGCGAGCTGGGCCAGCCATTCAGTGTGGCCCGGGTAGGGAAACCCGGCTAATCGGGTGGCGTGTTTCTCGATCGGGGCGGTGACGACCGCGTCAACCGAGCCCTCCAGGGCGAGCTGAGCCGCGGCTTCGATCGCTCTCCCCGCCAGGGTGCCCGCCCGGATGGCACGGGCACGCGGGTCGGTCACTGTGCCACTGGAGCGAGCGGGCTCCCAGGTCCCGACGCCGACCCGGTCGTCAGCCGGCAGCCCGGCGATGAGGTCATCGGGCCCGACCAGCGTGATTTCGGCCGGGATCTCGCGTTCCAGCGCCCGCGCAGTAATTTCGGGGCCGATGCCGCGCGGGTCGCCCAGCGTCACGGCGATCCTGGGCCTGTCGGGGCTGGTTATCATTAAGCGCAAATCTGGACAACCAGTACGGAACCGTTCAAGGACTCCCCCCCGTATTGAATCGGGGTACTATATGTCTGCTTCCCTTTTCCCGGAGATGGTTATGGCACGGAGGTTATGGTCGACGCTCTTTGGCCTGACCCTGGCGGCAGTGGTAGCACAGCCGTCCATGGCGCAGGACAAGCCCGCGGAACCCTCGATTCTGGATCTGAACGCGGCGACGCGCGATCAGCTCATCGCCTACCCGGGCATCGGCGCGGCATACGCCGACAAGATCATCGCCGGCCGCCCGTTCAAGCAGCGGAGCGAGCTGGTATCCCGCAACATCATGCCCGCGGGTGTCT
>DASTEX010000125.1:0-3224 GCA_035709185.1 Gemmatimonadales bacterium | reverse complement strand
CCCGGCTTGGGATAAGCCACCGGAGCCGGTCCCAGCGCCTCACATTCGTAGCATGTGGTGTACGCGCATTTGACGGCCACCGGCGACAACAACCTATGAATGATGTCATGAAATTATGCGGCGATTACCCAGAGGAGCTGTTCACCGATTTGACGATATTTTTTTCCTGTCAAATGACAATTCTGCCGTGGATTTGCCAGTCGGACCCCGGTCGGCAGGCCCCGGCTGGCGAAACCCCCGACCCCGGGATGACGTAGGCCGAATCAGTTATCCCCCCACATCAGGAGTAACTGCGCTTGCTGGTCGTCCTCGCGGCCGCGCTCGTCGCCGCTGATACCGGCAGTACGTACGAAGGAGCTTCGGGCAACACCCGCGTGGCGCTGCCGCGCCTGGAAGCGGCGGTCACGGTCGACGGCATCCTCGACGATGCAGCCTGGCGCAACGCCGCGCGGCTGACCGGCTTCTCCCAGTACGCCCCGGTTGACGGCCGTCGCGCCGAACTGGAGACCGAGGTGCTGGTGTGGTATTCACCGGTGGCGTTGCATTTCGGGGTCCGGGCCAAGGCGCCGCCCGGTAGCGTGCGGGCCACGCTCGCCAACCGCGACCGGCTCACCTCGGAAGACCGCATCGAGTTCTACCTCGGCACGTACAACGACGGCCACCAGGCCCTGGTGTTCTCGGTCAATCCCCTGGGGGTGCAACAGGACGGAACCCTGGCGGAGCAGGGCCGCCAGAACACCGGCGGTCGCGAGGCCACCGATCTGAGTCCTGATTTCGTATATGAGTCGCGCGGCCGGCTGACTGATTACGGGTTCGAAGTCGAGATCCGGATCCCGTTCAAGACCCTGCGCTACCAGTCGGCCGATCCCCAGCACTGGGGGCTGCACATCGTCCGGCGGGTGGAATCCACCGGTCACGAGTACTCCTGGGTCCCAGCCCGGCGCGCCTCGCCGACCTTCCTGGGACAGTCCGGCACTCTGCTCGGGCTCACCAACCTGCGGCGCGGGCTGGTGATGGATCTGAATCCGGTGGTCACCGCTCGCGCGGCCGGCGCTCCCGAGCCGTCCAATCCAGCCGACTGGCGTTACGCCCGCACCGCGGAGCTGGGCGGCAACCTGCGCTGGGGTCTCACGCCCAACCTGACCTTCAACAGCACCTTCAATCCCGACTTCTCGCAGGTCGAAGCCGACGCCAGCCAGATCGTCACTGATCCGCGCCGGGCCCTGTTCTTCGCCGAGAAGCGGCCGTTCTTCCTGGAAGGCATCGAGCAGTTCTCCACTCCGAACCAGCTGATCTATTCCCGGCGGATTGCCGCTCCCGCGGCGGCCGCGAAGCTCACCGGCAAGGTCTCCGGTACCACAGTCGCGACCATGCTGGCGCTGGACGGCAGCGAGGTGAGCCGCTCGGGCGACGATCATCCCTTCTTCGCCATTGCCCGGGTACAGCGCGATCTCGGCGGCGGCTCCCGGGCCGGCCTGGTGTTCACCAACCGGAGCGAGCCGGGCTTCAGCAACCAGGTGGGCGGCGTCGATACCCGCGTGGTGCTGCCGGGGGGACTCGCGCTTTCGGCCCAGGTGGCCGGCAGCCGCACCGAACGCGACGGCCAGTCGGAGCTGGCCCCGCTCTGGGAGCTCGATGCCCGGCGGGCCGGACGCCACTTCGGCTTCAACGCCACGTTCGAGGGCGTGGGCGATGCCTTCGTGGCGGGCGCCGGCTTCATCAGCCAGCCCGATGCGGTCACCCTCGGCGCCAGTCCCTCCTGGACCGTCTACGGGCGGGCCGGCGCCCTGATCGCCCGGGCCACCGGAAGCGTCCGGGTGAATGGGCGATGGATCTACGACGATTTCGTTGCGGGCCGCGACCTGCTCGACCAGCAGCTGTTCCTCACCGGCAACATCGAGTTCCGGGGAGGGTGGAGTCTGAATCTGTTCAGCTGGTTCGAGCGGTTCGGGTACGATCACCGGCTCTACGGGGCGTATGCGTTGGAGCGGCATCTCCCCGGGGGCGTGGTCGACACCATCGCGCCCTATCCCGGCAGTGGCACGGTGCCTAACCGCGGGATCGATGCCAAGCTGCAGACGCCCTCGGTGGGGCCATTCAACGCCAACCTCAACGTCACCTACGGCAACGACGTGAACTACGATGAATGGTCGCCCGCGACCATTCTGTTCGTGAACTCGAGCCTCCAGTTCAAGCCCACTACCCAGTTCCGGGTGGACGGGACCTACATCCTCACGTCCTACCGGCGGAAGACCGACGGGTCGCTGGTGTCGATCAGCCACATCCCGCGGGTCAAGGTGGAATACCAGGTGACCCGCGCGATCTTCCTCCGGCTCGTGGGCGAATACCGTTCATTGCATCGCGACTCGCTCCGGGATGACGGCCGGACCAACGATCCAATCCTGATCTTCGATCCCGGCGACGGGCAATACCAACGAAGCCTGGCCCTGGCCCAGGCGATCGACGGCCTGCGGGGGGACTTCCTCTTCTCCTACCAGCCCACGCCGGGCACCGTGTTCTTCGCGGGATATGGCGGGAGCTTCCGGGATGACGGGAGGTTCCGGTTCGCCAACCTGAGCCGCACCGCCGACGGCTTCTTCATCAAGGCGAGCTACCTGATCCGGCTCTGATGAAACCGGCCCGGCTCTTCACCATCGGGTTCACCCGGAAATCGGCCGAGGCGTTCTTCACCCGGCTCCAGTTGGCGGGAGTGGAACGGGTGCTCGACGTCCGGCTGCATAACGTTTCGCAGCTGGCGGGATTCACCAAGCAGGATGACCTGGAGTACTTCCTGAAGGCGATCGGCGGGATCGGGTACGTGCACCTGCCCGAGCTGGCGCCTGACCCGGCCCTGTTCGAGGCGTTCAAGCGGAAGCAGCAGCTGCCGTGGAACCAGTTCCGCCAGCGCTACCTCCGGCTGCTGGGGACTCGCGAAGTGGAGCAGACGCTCGACCGCTCGCTCTTCCCCAACGGTTGCCTGCTCTGCAGCGAGGCCGATCCGGAAGAGTGCCATCGTAGCCTCGCCGCCGACTACCTCCGCCGGCACTGGAAGAATCTGGAGATCGTTCACTTGTAGCGGTGCCGGGTGCCGGGTGCCGGGTGCCGCGTTCAGTACCGGGTGCCGGGTACCGGGTACGGCACCAAGTACCGGGTACGGCACCTGGCACTTGGCACCCGGTACCGCACTCGGCACACGGCAACCGGTACCGCACACGGCACACGGT
>DASTEX010000124.1:0-9743 GCA_035709185.1 Gemmatimonadales bacterium | reverse complement strand
GCCGATCCGGTGGAGGTGGACACCGCTCATCCGGCCTTTGATCTGCTGGGAAAGGCGTTCGAGGAAGTGGTGGGTCGCAGGCCGGTGACCGTGCGAGCGGGAGGCAGTATCCCGGTCATTCCGCTGCTTGCGGCGGGCGGTGCTCCCGTGATCCTCACCGGCATCGGTCTGCCGGACGACGGCCTGCATTCGCCTAACGAGAAGCTCGACCTGCAGCAGCTGTGGGAAGGAGTGGAGGTGTTCGGGCGGTTCTACCAGCTGCTGGCGGGAACCCGGCGGGAGGCGAAGCCCCGGGCCCGGCGCAAAAGCCTGGTCACTAGTCGCTGAGATTGGCCTTGAGAACGGAACCCGAATTCAGGACCAGCGACCAGCGACCAACGACTACTCTTCTTCCTGCTGTTGGGGGCGCTTGCCGCCGGCGTACTGGGATTCAATCCGCACGTGCAGGTCGTCGGTGCCGAGGATGGCCTTGACCGAAACGACGATCCCACCCGCAACATCGTCCGCCCAATAGGGATCGGGCCGCTGGTCCGGCGGCAGCGTGGCGCCGCAGGCTTCGAGGTACTGCACCGCCGTCGTCACCCAGGCGGTCTGGGAATCGGGCACAAGCGACCACGAACCCGTCACCCGGAGCTCGCGCTCGGCCAGTTCCTGAAGGTGCTTCTCGATCTCATGCGTGATCGTGGGGGAGCGAAGCTTCTCGGCCACCAGCTCGAGCGTCGTTTTCCGCTCAGTTTCCTGCGGCTCCGGCAGCGGGGCGAGGTAGTGGCGCTGGTCCGCGGCCATTTCGGCCAGCCGGACACAGACCGCACGGATCGGGAGGGTGAGCGCCGGCGGGACCTCGCGGGCCCAGCTGGCGGCGGCCTTCAGGATATCGGCGACGATCTTATCAGCTTGCGCGCTCAGCTTGGCGCGGTCAACCGGGACAGCCATGCCGGAATGATAATCACCCCGGGGTCACGGTCGACCCCCGCTAGCGCCGCGGCCCGCGCCGCATCCGGACCGGATCCGGGCGGCCGAAGCGCTCCTCCCTCCAGGGATCACCCCGCATGTGGTAGCCGTTCTCTTCCCAGAACCCGGGCCAGTCGTCCTCCAGCACCTCGAACCCGGTCACCCACTTCGCACTCTTCCAGAAATAGAGGTGGGGCACCATCAGCCGCACCGGGCCGCCGTGCTCGGGCGTAAGCGGCTCCCCCTCGTGGTGGGTGGCGAGCAGATTGCCCGGCCGGTCGAGATCGGCGAGCGCAAGGTTGGTCGTGTAGTCGGGCTCCGCGTGAACCATCACGTGACGCGCCTCGGGCGTGGGGCGGGCCCGCTGGAGCAGCGCGGCGACCGAGACTCCGCTGAACCGGTTGTCGAACCGGCTCCAGCGGGTCACGCAGTGGATGTCACACAGGGTGTCTTCCCGGGGCAGGGCCGCAAACTCGTCCCAGGCCAGCTCGAAGGGGTTCTCGACCGCTCCCCAGATACGAAACCGCCAGGTGGCCGGATCGACCCGGGGGACGTGGCTGTAATGCAGCACCGGCCACTTGCGGGTGACGATCTGGCCCGGCGGCAGCCGATCGGTGGTGCGGGTGCGGAGGTCGTGTTCGGGCATCAGCTATCAGCTATCAGCTTTCAGTCGTCAGCGGTCCGAGGCGGGACTCCCTCACCATCTCAATTCCATTCAGGTCCTCCAAGTTCCCATGGACCATGGCAACTCCGAACCCGTCGCCGAATCCGGCGATGACAGCGTCCCGAGTCCGTTCCCAGATACCGCCTTCGACTGCCTTCGACTGTCTTCGACTGCCTTCGACCTCGTTGGCGACGCTGGTCATGATCACACCCGGGATCCCACAGGGGACCACCGCGTCGAACAGCGACAGGTCGGTGGTGACGTTGAGGGCGAAGCCGTGCAGGGTCACCCAGCGCTTCACGTGAATTCCGATGCTCGCGATCTTGCGGTCGGCCACCCATACACCGGTCAGGCCGGGGTTCTGCCGGGCGCTCACTCCCAGGCGATTCAGCGCGCCGATGAGGCTCCCCTCCAGCTGCCTCAGGTACCAGTGCAGGTCCGGCTTGAAGCGTTCGAGGTCGATGATGGGGTAACCGACCAGCTGTCCCGGTCCGTGCACCGTCACATCGCCCCCGCGCTCTACCTCCACGACATCGAATCCCCGGCGCTCGAGCTGGGCCGGCGCCAGGGGAAGGGAACTGGACCGGGTGCCGCGTCCCAGCGTGACCACCGGATCGTGCTCGACCAGCAGCAGCAGGTCGTCCACCAACCCGCCTTCCAGCCGCGCCCGGACCAGGGCCCGCTGCAGTTCCAGCGCGGGGCGGTAGGCCATGCGCCCCAGGTCGACGACCGTGATGCGATTCACCGGCTGAGGGCCCGCATCCGGCGGCGGATGAAGAACGCGGTGGCGCCGGCGAGCAGGGCCAGGCCCAGCAGGCCGAACCGGCCGAGCAGCCGGTCGACCGGCATGGCCACGAGTGCGAGCGCCAGGGCGCCGAAGGCCGCGACCAGCGCGAGCATGCCCTGCCGGTACGGGTTCTGGAGCGGCGCCAGGGCCATCCAGGTGGCCGCCGCGGCTGCGAGCGAGGCGGCCAGGGTCCCGCCCAGCAGAATGAGCGCCGCGGGCGTGGCAAAGTCGGGCGGCCCGGGGGCCACCGGCTGCGCCAGCTGAACGCTGCGGACCGCAAAGGCCACCAGCGACTGGAGAGCGAGCCCCAGGGTGAGCCCCAGTCCGAGTCCGCCGAACACCACCCCCAACGGGTCTTCGTGCGCCGTCATGGGCCGAAAGCTAATTCCGGGAGCGAGCCATCCTCGACCGGGTGGGTTCCCTGTCGCGGCGACCTCCGCGTGGTAGATTCTCCGCCCATGTCCCCCCGAAATCTCCTGGCCATTGGGCTCACGCTGGTCTCCCTGGCGCTGCTGGTGCCGGGGCTCACCCAGCCGGTTCTGACCATCACCGCGTCCATCAAGGTGATGGGCACCACGCGGGAGATCTTCCGGCAGACCCAGAGCATCGTCGAGGCGGTCCGGAGCCTCAACCAGTCGGGCAACACCTTCGTGGCGGGCCTCATCCTCCTCTTCAGCATCCTGGTGCCCTTCACCAAGGCGGTGCTGCTGGGCATCATCCTGGCCTTCCGGCGCCAGCGGGCGGGGCACCGGCTCTACCTCTTCGTGCGGTCGATCAGCAAATGGTCGATGGCGGATGTGTTTGCGGTGGGCATCTTCATCGCCTATCTGGCCGCGATCGGCACCGACAATCTGGACGCGCAGGCGGGGGTGGGGTTCTACTGCTTTGCGGGCTACTGTCTGGTGTCCAATCTGGCGTTCCAGCTGCTGCACGTGCCGGAGCCGGGGTCGGAAGGGGAAGGGTCGGAAAGGTCGGTATAGTCGGAAGTGCTTTCCGCCCTCTCCGCCCTTTCCGCCCCTTCCGCCCCTTCCGCCCCTTCCGACCCAAGAAGTTAAGACGCCGCACGGCGGCATTGCGGGAAATACATAGACTACCTATGTATAGGTAATCTATGACACGACGCTCTCTCCCCCGCGCCGAGCTGATCCCCGGCACCCTCGATCTCCTGATCCTGAAGACCCTCTCGGTCCGGCCGCTGCACGGGTACGGGATTGCCCAGCAGGTGCAGCGATTGTCGGACGACGTGCTGCGGGTGGAGGAAGGCTCGCTCTATCCGGCGCTCCAGCGGCTGCAGCTCCGGGGGGTGATCAAGTCCCGCTGGGAAAAGAGCCCCACCGGGCGGCGCGCCCGTTACTACGAGCTGACCGCCCGGGGCCGGCGCCAGCTCAAGGCCGAGCTCTCGAGCTTCGAGCGGACCATCGCGGCCATCCGGGCCGTGCTGCGGCCGGCTACCTGAGGGGATCCGCTGTGTCGCTGCTGCATCGCCTGTGGTACTACCTGCGCCGCTCCCGCTTTGAGGGGGAGCTGAACGAGGAGCTGTCGCACCACCTCGATCTGGCCGCGCAGCAGGCCGAGGCTCAAGGGCTGGATCCGGCGGCGGCCCGGCTCGCCGCCCGGCGGCGCCTGGGCAGCCCCGGCCGGGTGGCCGACAGCTCGCGCGACCAGTGGCGCTTTCAGCGCCTGGAGACGCTCATGCATGATCTGCGTTATGCCCTGCGCGGGCTTGCCCGCCAGCCAGCCCACTCCGCGGCCGGCGGGCTGACGCTCGCCCTCGGGATCGGCGCGACCACGGCCATCGCGTCGATTCTGTTCAGCGTGCTGCTGCGGCCGTTGCCGTACCGGGAGCCCGAGCGGCTGGTCCAGATCTGGGAGCGGAACTTCCCCCGCAACCGCGACCAGAACGTGGTGAGCCCCGCGAATTATCTCGACTGGCGCGACCGCAGCTCGAGCTTCTCGGGCATGGCGCTGTATACCTGGAGTCAGATCACCCTGATCGAGGGCCGCCCGGAGCAGCTGGAGGGACGGCTGGTCAGCCCCGATCTCCTCCAGGTGCTGGGAGTGACGCCGGCGCTGGGCCGCGGCTTCCGGGAGGGCGACGGCGCCGCGGGTGCCCCCCGGGCGCTGCTCTTGACCCATCGCTTGTGGCAGCGGGCCTTCGGGGGCGACAGCGCCGTGGTGGGACGGGCCATCCGGATTCGCGAGGGCGACGCGGTGGTGATCGGTGTCCTCCCCCCGGAGGTGCACTCACTCGATGGCGAGGAATACTGGGCGGCCTCCGAAATCACCGAGGCCATGCGGGTCCGGCGGGGGCGGTTCACCTTCGTGATCGGCCGGCTGCGCGACGGCGTCACGCTGGCGCAGGCGCAGGCCGACCTGGATGCGATCGCGAAGAACCTCGAGACCGAGTACCCCGGCTTCAACACCGGCTGGGGGGTCAACGTGGTCCCCCTGATGGAACAGGTGGTCGGGTCGGCCCGGCCGGTACTCGCCATGGTGACCGGGGCCATCGGTCTGGTCCTGCTGATCGCCTGCGCCAACGTGGCCAGCCTGACGCTGGCCCGGGCCCTCGGCCGGCAAGGCGAGCTCACCCTGCGGACCGCCCTGGGGGCGACCCGGGGCCGGGTCGTGCGGCAGCTGATGGTGGAAGGGCTGGTGCTGGCCGCCGCCGGCGGCCTGTTAGGCATCGGTCTGGGCTATCTCGCGGTGGGCGCGCTCAAGCAGGGCGGCGTGACCCAGATCCCCCGGCTGGCGGAGGTGGAAGTCGACCTGCGGGTGCTGGCGGTGTCGCTGGCGGTTACGACGCTGGCGGGACTGTTATGCGGCCTCGTACCCGCCCTGGGCCTGGGCGGGAAGGCGACCCCGCAGAATCTCATGGGACAGGCCGGCCGGTTCACCGCCTCGCGCGGGAGCGGGCGGCTCCGCGCCGGGCTGGTCGTGGTGCAGGTGGCGTTGTCCCTGCTGTTGCTGGCGGGCACCGGCCTCATGATCCGGTCGCTGGTACGGCTGCTCCGGGTGGATCCCGGGTTCGTCCCGGCACAGGTGGCCACCGCCGGGGTCACACTGCCGGTGCCGGACTATCCGGCTGAACGCCGCGACGCATTCTACGACGAGCTGGTTGGTCGAGCCGCGGCGTTGCCCGGGGTCCGTTCGGTGGGTCTGTCCAACGGTCTGCCGCTCACCCCGGTGCAGCGCGGGACCGCGTTCTGGGATGCCGATGCCCCCGAGCCGCCGCCGGGGGAGGCACCGGTCGCCGACATCCGCACCGGCGATCCCGGACTGGTCGCTACCCTCGGCATGCGGCTCCTGCGGGGCCGCACCTTCGAATCGGGCGACCGGGCGGGCGCTCCCGACGTGGTGGTGGTGAACCGGGCCCTGGTGCAGGAAGTCTGGGGTGACGGCGATCCGTTAGGCCGCCGGCTCTTCGTCCGGTGGGGCACCCGGCCAGAGGCCAACGGGGTCCGGGCCGAAGTCATCGGCGTGATCGAGGACGTCCGGGTGAGCGGGCTCGACGTGACGCCCCGCCCCATGATCGTCTTTTCGCACCGGCAGCAGCCGGAGTACGCGATGCACATCGCGCTCAAGGTGGAGGGCGACGCGGCCGGGGTATTCCCGTTGCTCGAGCGCGAGCTGGCCGCCCTGGATCCGGCGCTGCCCCTGCTCACGCCGAGACTCATGAGCGACTGGGTCGCGGAGACCACCGCGGATCGCCGCTATCCCATGCTCCTGCTCGCCATCCTCGCGGGCCTCGCGCTCTCGCTGGCCTCCGTGGGACTCTACGGCGTGCTGTCCTACTTCGTGGGCGAACGGACCCGGGAGATCGGAGTGCGCCGGGCCCTGGGCGCGTCGAACGGCTCGGTGGTAACGCTGGTGCTCAGCCGGGGGGTCCGGCTGGTGGGGCTCGGCATCCTGCTGGGCGGAATCGGCGTGATCGGCGCGATGCGCCTGTTGGAGGGGCTGCTCTACGAGGTGGGCACCACCGCTCCGCTGGCGATCGGCGGAGCCGTGATGCTGCTGGCCCTGGTGGGAGCCGCCGCCTGTCTCTTGCCGGCGGTACGGGCGGCCCGGGTGGATCCGGCGGTCACCCTGCGCGGCGAATAAGCGTCGAAGGGTCGGAATAGTCGGAAGGTCCTTCCGACCTTTCCGACCTTTCCGACCGTGCTAGATGTGCAGTACCCGCCCCATGGAGTCGAGCGCCGCCTCGGCCACCGCCTCCGACAGCGTCGGATGGGCGTGAATCGCCAGGTCCACTTCTTCCACGGTGTACTCGTTCTCCCGGGCCACCACCAGCTCGTGGATGATCTCCGAGGCGTGGGACGCCACGATGTGGGCCCCGAGGATCTCTCCGTACTGCTTGTCCCGGATGATCTTGACGAAGCCTTCGGTCTCCATCGAGGCCCGGGCCCGTCCGTTGGCGCTGAAGGGGAACCGCCCGATCTGGTAATCGAGCTTCTTCTCCTTGCACTGCTCCTCGGTCAGACCGATGCTGGCCACCTCGGGGTGGCAGTAGGTAACGCTGGGCACGTTGTCGTATTTGATGGGATGCGGCTGGTGGCCCGCGATGACTTCCGCCACGTAAATCCCCTCGCGGCTGCCCTTGTGCGCCAGCATCGGAGGGCCCGCCACGTCGCCGATGGCGTAATAGCCCTGAGCCGTCGTCTCGAGGGTCTTCGGGTTCACCTGGATGAAGCCCCGGTCGGTCAGCTTGATGCCGCAGGCCTCGAGCCCGAGGTTCTCGGTATTGACCGCCCGTCCGGCGGCCATGAGCACCTTCTCCACTTCCAGTTTTTCCGGCTTGCCCCCGGCCTCGAACTCGAGCGTCACCTTCTCGCCCGCCACGGTGGCCTTGGTAACCTTGGCCCCGGCGTACACCTGGATGCCCCGCTTCTTGAACGATTTGGTGATCGCGTCGGACGATTCGGGGTCCTCGATCGGGAGGATGCGCGGCAGGGCTTCGATCAGAGTGACCTTGCTCCCGAACGCGGAAAAGATGTCGGCGAACTCGGTGCCGACGGCGCCGGCCCCGATGACCGCCAGCGTCGCCGGCGCCTTTTCGAGGAACAGCGCCTCGTCCGACGATATGACGGTGGCCTGGTTGATCTCGAGCCCGATCTGGGGGATCCCCTTCACCCGGCTTCCCGTGGCGATGATGACGGCCTTCTTCGCCTCGTGCACTTCGGCGCCGGCTTTCACCTTCCGGCCCGGCTGGAGCGTCCCCGTCTCCCTGATGACGGTCACCTTGTGCTTCTTCATCAGGAACTCGACGCCCTTCGAGTTCTGCTCGGCCACCTGCCGGCTCCGCTTCATGGCCACGCCATAGTCGGTCTTGACGCTGCCGACCTCGATGCCCAGGGCCTTGGCATCGTGACTGATCAACCGGGCGGCCCACGCGCTGTGGAGCAGCGCCTTGGTCGGGATGCAGCCGATGTTCACGCAGACCCCGCCCAGCTTCTCCTTCTCCACCACCGCGGTGGTGAGGCCGAGCTGGGCGCAACGGATGGCACTGACGTAGCCGGCGGGCCCGCCGCCAACGAGGATGACATCAAATGTTGCCACGAACCGGACTCCTTGTAGTTAGCTGTCAGCTGTCAGCTATCTGTGGTCATCCATGACTTCGGGCATCCAGCCTGCCTTCCGCATCGTCTCGGGTCCGGACCGGCACTGGCTGGTCCCTGACGGCCGACGCCGATGGCTGGGTAGCGCACCACTGACGCCCGGCAGCTGATAGCCGACAATTGACAGCCGACAGCTGATAGCCGACAGCTAGAACACCAGCGCCAGCGGATTCTCCAGCATGAGCTTCAGCGTTTTCAGGAACTGCGCCCCGGTGGCGCCGTCGATCACCCGGTGGTCGCAGCTCATCGTCAGCCGCATCCGGCGGCGGACCTGCACCTGCCCGCCCATGGCGACCGGGGTTTCGACCAGGCGGCCCACCGCCAGGATGCCGGCCTCCGGAGGATTGATCACCGCGGTGAACTCGTCGATGTCGAACATCCCCAGGTTCGAGACCGTGAACGTGGCGCCGGTGTATTCCTCGGGCTTGAGCTTCCGGGCCCGGGCCCGTTCGGCCATCTCCCGCGCCTCGGCGTTGATCTCCCGCATGGATTTCCGGTCGGCGTTCCGGATCACGGGGGTAATGAGCCCGTCCGGGGTCGCGACGGCCATGCCGAGGTGAACCGCGTACCACTGGCGGATGTGGTCGTCCTGCCACCAGGCATTGCATTCCGGATGCTGCGCCAGCGCCGATGCCACCGCCTTCAGGACGATGTCGTTGAACGACACTTTTCCGGCCTCGCCTAACGCCGCCTTGAGGGCGTCGCGCGCCTCCGCGGCCCGCTCCATGTCGACTTCGGTGGTCAGGTAGAACGTGGGGATCGGCCCGATCGACTGCACCAGCCGCCGGGCGATGGTCTTCCGGATCTGGGTGAGGGGAATGTCTTCGAACTCGCCCTGGGCGGGCGGGCGGGCCGGCGGGCGGGCGGAGGGGCCAGCGGCGGGCACCCGGGGTGCGGCCGCAGCCGCCTCGACATCCCGCTTCACCACCCGGCCTTCAGGACCGGTCCCGGTGATCGTGCCGATATCGAGGCCACCTTCGCTCGCCAGTTTCCGTGCGAGAGGGGAGGCCTTGACTCGGCCCTCAGTGGTCGGGCGGGCGGGCGGTTCTTCTTTCGACGGTGCCGTTTTCGGCGCCGGGGGTTTCGGAGCTGGCGCTGCAGTTTCACCGCCCGCCTGCCCGCCCGCCCGCCCGCCCGCCTCAGCGGCCTGAGGCTGCCCGTCGGGAACGGTTTCGCCTTTCGCCCCGATCCACCCAATCACCGAACCGACCGGCACCGTGGTACCCGAGCCGGCCAGCTGCTTGAGCAGCGTCCCTTCGGACCGGGCCACCAGCTCCATCACCGCCTTGTCGGTCTCCACCTCGGCCAGCACCTCGCCCGAGGCGACGGCGTCGCCCTCGTTCTTCTTCCATTCGACCAGGCGGCCCTCTTCCATCGTGGGCGAGAGGGCCTCCATCAGCACCTTGGTTGCCATGACTTACTCGAGGTAGAGAACCTTTTTGGCCGCGGCAACGGCCTTGGTGGCATCCACCTTGGCAGCGCGCTCGAGGAACTTGTTGTAGGGCATGGGCACGTCGGCCCCGGTCACCCGCCACACCGGGGCGTCCAGGGAATCGAAGGCCTCGCGCTGGATGACGTCCACCACCTGTGCGCCCACGCCGGCGAAGGGCCAGCCTTCCTCCAGGATCACCGCCCGGTTGGTCCGACTCACGGAATCGAGAATGGTCTGGGTGTCCAGCGGCCGGATAGTGCGGAGGTCGACCACCTCCGCATTGATGTTCTCGCCCGC
>DASTEX010000123.1:0-2322 GCA_035709185.1 Gemmatimonadales bacterium | reverse complement strand
CGGGCCATCAATCCCGAAACCCACACCTTCCGTCCGGCCAACGAGCTGCGGACGCTGTACCAGGAGGAAAACGGTCTCCGTCCGGAAGCCGAAACCGTGGTCTACTGCCGGATCGGTGAGCGTTCCTCCCACACCTGGTTCGTCCTGACCTACCTGCTCGGCTACCGGCAGGTGAAGAACTACGACGGGTCGTGGACCGAGTGGGGGAATTCGGTGGGAGTGCCGATCGAGCGGCCGTAGCCGGCGTCGAAGACGGTCGAAGACGGTCGAAGGCAGTCGAAGGTGGCAGGGGGTGGGGAGGACCATCTTCGACCACCTTCGACTATCTTCGACCGCCTCCGACTATTTTGTGTCATGACCACCATCCCCTACGAAACCCTGAGCCCCCCGTCCACCGGCGAGCTCATCACCATGGAATCCGGGCGGCTCCGGGTTCCCGCCACCCCGATCATTCCCTTCATCGAAGGTGACGGCACCGGTCCCGACATCTGGCGGGCCTCCCGGCGGGTCTTCGACGCCGCGGTGGAGCGCGCGTACAACGGAGAGCGACGCATCGTCTGGTTCGAGGTGCTGGCGGGAGAGAAGGCCAAGAACGCGGTGGACAGCTGGCTGCCGGAAGACACCCTTCGCGCCATCCGGCATCACCTGGTGGCGATCAAGGGCCCGCTGACGACGCCGGTGGGTGGCGGCATCCGGTCGCTCAACGTGGCGCTGCGGCAGCAGCTCGACCTCTACGCCTGTGTCCGCCCGATCCGGTACTTCCAGGGCGTTCCGTCACCGGTCCGGCATCCGGAGCTGGTCAACATGGTCATCTTCCGGGAAAACACCGAGGATATCTACGCCGGTATCGAGTGGAAGGCCGGGACTGCCGAGGCCCGGAGCGTGGTCCAGTTCCTCCAGCAACAGATGGGGGTTACCACCATCCGGTTCCCCGAGTCCAGCTCCATCGGGATCAAGCCGGTGTCGGAGGAGGGCACCAAGCGTCTGGTCCGCGCCGCCATCGACTATGCCCAGTCCCAGGGCCGGAAGAGCCTGACCCTGGTCCACAAGGGCAACATCATGAAGTTCACGGAAGGCGGCTTCCGCGACTGGGGCTACGAGGTGGCGAAGGCGGAATACGGCGCCACCGAAATCGACGGCGGCCCGTGGTGCCGGCTCCCGAATGGCCTGGTAGTGAAGGACGTGATTGCCGACGCTTTCCTTCAGCAGATCCTGACCCGGCCGGCCGAGTACGACGTCATTGCGACGCTCAACCTGAACGGGGATTACATCTCCGATGCCCTGGCGGCGCAGGTCGGCGGGATCGGCATCGCGCCCGGGGCCAACATCAACTACCAGTCGGGCCACGCCGTCTTCGAGGCTACCCACGGCACCGCGCCCAAGTACGCCAACCAGGACAAGGTCAACCCGGGATCGGTCATTCTCTCCGGCGAAATGATGTTCCGCTACCTCGGCTGGAACGAGGCGGCCGACCTGATCATCAGCGCCCTCGACAAGACCATCGCCAGCAAGGTGGTGACCTACGACTTTGCCCGGCTGATGGAAGGGGCGAAAGAAGTGAAGACCAGCGAGTTCGCCAGCGCGATGATCGGCAATATGTAGCTGTCAGCCGTCAGCTATCAGCTGTCAGTCACTGAACGCTGACAGCTGACCGCTGACCGCCCCTATCGGATCTTCTGCTTGAGCCGTCCTAACGAATCCGCCGAGAGCCAGGGCGCCGTAAGAACGATGGCAATGCTGTCGGCATCGCGCCGCTGCTCCAGCACCAGTTCCCCTCCCGGCAGCGCGTAGATCACCCGGACTGCTGAGCCGATCGCCTCCAGCCGGCTCGGGTTCAGTCCCTCGATCAGCCGGATCTGGCCTCCCAGAAGCCTGACCGCCTCGAAGAAATCGATCGGTGTGGCCGCCACGGCTGCAACCGCACGCATCTCTTCCATCGCCGCTGCCGGCACTGGTGCGGCCGCTGCTTTCTGCGCCGATCGTCCCGCCGAGGGTGCCGCCGTAATTGAGGCCGGTCTCCCGGACCGGACCGAGTCCATCGCCAGACGGTCGCGGGCAGCCTGGAGGGCCGGTGGCTGCAGCGTCACCACCAGGCTCTCGGTCTTGACCGCCGGCGCGGGCTCGGCTCTCCGTTGCCCTTCAGCCCGATCGGACTTCGCCAGGTCTTCGAGTTCGTTGGCCTGCTCCCGCGGTGCAGCTGCCCTCCGCTGAAGCCGGGTGCGTGCGTTGCCTGCGGCCGACTCCCGTGAGGGTTGAGCCGGTGGGGTGGCTGGCACCGGGGCGGGTTCGTCGGCGCCGGGACGGGAAGATCCCAGAGCGATG